>NZ_LNGA01000018.1:0-26718 GCF_018588215.1 Thermosipho sp. 1244 | reverse complement strand
AATAGAAGGTTTATTTGGAAACATAAAAACAAAACTTGGTGGATATGTTTATGCCTACAGAGAAGATATGGCAAGAATATTGGCTTTATTAAAGTTCTTAATCTACAATTTGTATGTAGCAATTTTTTTGTTTATTGTTAGAAAAGGTTATTCAAAGGTAATTCAAAAGTATTTTATTATATTTTTGTATCTATTTTTTGATTTCGGATTAGTCTCTTACTATTTTTGAAACAGACTCATATGCTTAGATTTTTAAATGAATAGCATTTACCGGACAAACTTTTCCACATTTAAAACACATTAAACATTCATTGGCAATAATTTTTCTTTTATTATTTTCCAACGTAATTATCGTGTTTGTAGGACAAATCTTTTGACACATTCCACAACTTATACACTTACTTTCATCTATTACTAATTTCAGAGGTGCTACTTTTCCACCTATAGTTAGCAAAGTACCATACGGACACAACTTTTTGTGCCAAAATTCTTCTTCAAAAAATAGAGTAACAAACGTGGCAAAACCAATAACGTATAACAAAATGTTTAATTTTACTTTTAAAAGCCTTGTTCCAATAAATAACCCGATAAAAACAAAAAGCATAATGTATCTTATAGCATTGATTTTAGGCGCTTTAAATCTTTTTATATTCAATTTTCTATAAATAAAGTTTATAGGTTTAAATATCGTGTTAATTGGGCATATAAATCCACAATAGAATCTTCCAAAGAAAAGTGATAAAAACAAGCTAATTCCAAATATAAAGATCCATTTTAATAAAATATTATTTTTTAATAACCAAAAAAACAAAACAAAAAACACAATTTCCATAATATACATAAATTTTCTCATCACAAACACCTTCTTCTTAATTTTCAATTGCACTTTTTATGTTTTAAATATTATACCATACTAAAATTCTGTGTTAGAATAGTAGTAAGGGGGAGAAAACTTGGATATTTTCTCAAGAATTAAACCTAATTTAAACACAAATGAACTTTCTACAGACGTACTTGCATATATTGGTGATGCAGTGTTCAATTTGTATGTTAAATTACATTATTTTAAAAAAACCTCTGTAAAAAAACTACACAAAAACACACAATCTATAGTAAATAGAAATTACCAATCATTACTCCTTGACAAAATCCTTCCCCACCTAAGTGAAGAAGAAATTTCCTATGTAAAAAGAGGAATTAACAGCAAAGGTGCTGGAAAATACGGAAATGATCCCGCATATCGCAAAAGCACAGGTTTTGAAGTATTAATTGGCTTTCTTTATCTCAAAGATGAAGAAAGACTTTACAAATTACTTTCGGAGGTGTTAGAATGAGCCGCTCAATCATTATCGATGGTTCTGTTATTTACACCAATTACAGTCAAATTATGGGACATAAAAAATTCGAGGCACTTTTAAAAGAATTCATTGAAATTCTCGTTGAAAAAAATAGTCCCCTACTACAAGCCCTTTCCCCTTTTAAATTTGGAGATGAGTATGACACAAAAAGAATAGCTGAATACTTTAATCTTCTTACTATGAGAAATTTAAAAGAATTATCCCATATTTTAAGTTATACCAATCCCGTACAATTGGAAAAATTTATAGAAGCATTTTATACTTTCTGGCGCTCAAAACACAGATTTATGATTCGTAATGAAAAATATGTAAATGATTACAACAGAAGGGCAAGCGTAGAATATACTATGACAATGGTCGCTGATCAATTTAAGGCTGTTATAAAGAATTTATACCGGCAGCTGTTATCTAATATAACCAATGAATTTCCCAAAGTTATGAGACAACTTCCAAGTGGAGCTCAAGCAATGTTTTTATACGATTATGTAAAATGTGAAAATTTCAATTTGAATTGGATGGAGAAAATTCCCACAATTTGGGGGGCAATTTTTGACCCACCAGCAATATTCTACACGAAATCCAACAAAAGAAAGGGAATTATACCCGTAGTTGAAAAAAACATAATAGACAAAATTGAGTTATCTTCCAATGAATGGTTTAGAATACCAATATTTGTAGGAAAACTATTGTTTTTTAACTTTGTTCACAAAGATTTTCTTGCTCACGGTGCAGGATTGGCAAATCTATTTGAAATTGCCTCTCCAAAAGATATCAAAAACAGAAAACCAGATGGAATAATTATTTTTGGAGTTTCACCGGACAAAATACCAGATTACACAGACGAATGGAAGAATGCAGTAGTCTTCAAAGAAAAAAATCTCTATGTTGGAGTTATCCCAAATTTAGACGAAAACGATTATTTTGGATATATGAAAAAAACAACCCTTACTGTTCACAATCTTATTATGATAGACAATGAAAAACTCCCAATACACGGTTCCATGGCAAAAATCACTCTAAAATCCGGGAAAAGTGCCGTTGCAATGTTTTTAGGAGATAGTGGTGCAGGAAAGAGTGAAACTTTAGAAGCGTTAAATAGGTTAGATGAAGTAGCAGATGTAAATATTATTATAGATGATATGGGAAGTTTAAGTATAGAAAATGATAAAGTTGTAGCATATGGAACTGAAACAGGAGCATTTGTAAGACTTGATGACCTTCCACCAGGTTACGCATATCACACTATGGACAGAAGTATATTTATGAATCCAGATAAAATAAATGCAAGAGTCATTGTTCCTTTTAACAATTACAAAGAAATAGTTACACCAACAAAAATTGATTTCTTGTTTTATGCTAATAACTACACAAAAGTAAAAAATGATGAGGAAAGAATAAAATTTTTTGACTCGTATGAAGAAGCGCTAAAGGTGTTTTCTGAAGGGAAAAGGATGGCAAAAGGCACAACTGCCGAAATCGGAATTACCACTTCTTATTTTTCAAATCCATTTGGTGCAATTCAGATGCGTGAAAAACATGAAAAGATAGCTGAAAAATTCTTTAAAAAACTATTTGAAACGGAGGTGAAAGTAGGTGAAATAAGGACAATGCTTGGAATAAAAGGATATGAAAAGAAAGGTACTATCCTTGCCGCAAAAGCATTACTAAAATTAATTGAAGAAAAGGGGTGAAATAGTGTTAAGTAAAGATCTAATAAAAGACATCATAGGCACAGTTTTAAAATACGGTGGTGACTTTGCAGAAGTATTTATTGAAAACAAATACGAAAACAGAATAGAACTTGCAGATGGTTTTATTCAAAAAGCAAATACAAATAATATTTCAGGAATAGGTATAAGGGGGTTTTTGGGAAATAAAGCTATATACGCATACACAAACATCTTTGAAAGGGATAACCTTTTATCTGTAGCCAAAAGAGTTGGAGAAGCACTTTCTGAAACAAAAGTTTCCAACTTAAAATTGGATTTTGATGACAAAAAAATAAAAAACAGACATCTAATACATTTTTATCCAATGGAAATTGATAAAACAGAAAAGGCTAAAATAATGAAAACGGCATACCATGCAGCCAAAAACTTTTCGAATCTAATAAAACAAGTACTTGTTTGGTACTGGGAGTATGATCAAGAAATTTTAGTTGCAAATTCAGAAGGTACCTGGGCAGAAGATAGAAGGGTCAAAACAAGGTTAATGATAAACACCGTCGCAGAACATAATGGAAATATGGAGCGTGGATTTTATGGACCAGGGGCTAGTATGGGATTTGAATTTTTTAACACTATCGATGTAGAAGAAGCGGCAAAAAGAGCGGCAAGAATAGCCGTTAGAATGGTAGATGCCGAACCTGCACCAGCTGGGAAAATGCCTGTAGTTATCTCAAATGAATTCGGTGGAGTTATCTTCCACGAAGCGGTAGGACATGCACTTGAAGCAACTTCTGTAGCAAAAGGTGCTTCAGTATTTGCTGGAAAGTTAGGACAAAAAGTTGCGGCAGAATGTGTATCTGCAGTTGATGATGCAACAATTCCAAATGCATGGGGTTCTGCAAATGTGGATGATGAAGGAACACCAACAAGAAGAAATCTTTTAATTGACAAAGGTATACTTGTTGGATATCTAATAGATAAACTTGGTGCAAGAAGAATGAATATGGAAAGTACCGGTAGTGCTAGAAGACAAGGCTACACATTTGCACCTACTTCGAGAATGAGCAACACATTTATACTCCCTGGAAAATACTATCCCGAAGAAATTATAGCTGCTACCGAGTATGGACTCTATGCGAAAACAATGGGAGGGGGCTCTGTAATGCCTGGTACAGGTGAGTTTAACTTTGCGGTAATGGAGGCATATTTGATAGAAAATGGAAAAATTACAAAACCTGTAAAAGGTGCAACCCTTATTGGAAAAGGCTATGAAATTATACAAAAAATAGATATGGTAGGTAACGATATAGCAAGAGGTCAAGGGGTTTGTGGTTCAATATCCGGCGCTGTACCTGCAGATGTGGGACAACCTACAATCAGAGTTTCAGAAATACTTGTCGGGGGGCGAAATAAATGAATTTAAAAGAATTTAAAGATAAACTTTTTACGCTTGCAAAGAAAAATGGTTTCGAAGCACAAGTGGAATTTTCTGAAAAAATGGAATTTATGGTTTCATATGCAAACGATGATATTGATCAGTACAAAGATGCGTCGAATTCTAGAGTAACTATAAAAATACTAAAAGATGGAAAGATAGGAAAGAGCTTTTCCGAAAAATTTGATAATCCAGAAGCTCTATTCAACGAAGCACTTTCTAATTGGAAAATAACAGATACAGAAGATGAAAATTTCTTTTACGATGGAAAAGGAAAATACCTTGAAATGAAAACTTACGATGGAAATTTTGAAAAAACTCCTGTTAAGGAAAAACTTGACTTTGTAAAAAAACTCTACAACAGTGCAAAATGTGATGAAAGAATTGTAACAGTACCAAATGCTGTATTTCAAAATTTAAAAATTTCAAAATCAATTTCAAACACTCTTGGATTAGATATTTCGGCCACAATGGATGGTGGCTTTTCATATGCTATATCAATATCAAAAGATAATAACACACATTCTGGATTTTGGTTTGAAATAGGCAAAAGATTTGGAGATTTATCACCAGAACAAATTGGTAAAAAAGCTTGTAAAGAAGCTTTAAGCCTTTTAGGGGCAAAACCTGTAAAATCTGGGAAATATAGAGTAATAATTAGAAATACTGCGTTTGAAGAGCTTTTAGGACTTTTAAAGAGTATGATTTCAGCCGAAAATGTCCAAAAAAATATATCTCCATTAAAGGGAAAAATAAATGAAAAGATTGGAAACACTATTTTAAACATTAAAGATTTGCCATATGTTGAAGGAAGTATACATAACAGACCATTTGATGATGAAGGTGTTCCAACAAAAGAAACAGTTATAATTGAAAATGGTGTTTTAAAAAGCTATCTATACGACTTAAAAACTGCAAAAAAGGATAACGTTGAATCTACCGGAAATAACTTAAATGGATCAATTGAGCCAATAAATTTGGTAATCGAAAGCGGTAATTATTCATTTAATGAACTTGTAAGCAAACTAGATAACGGCATTATAATAATCAGCATTGATGGTATGCATTCAGGTGCAAATCCCGTGTCCGGAAATTTCTCATTAGGTGCAAGAGGATACAAAGTTGAAAACGGAGAAATTGTACATGCAGTTGAACAAATCACTATATCTGGTAACTTCATAGATTTACTAAATAAAATTGAAAGTGTGGGAAACGATTCTAAAGATTTCGGTGGTGTAATAACCCCCAGTATCTTAATTAGTGAACTAGATATTGCAGGAGAATAAGGTCCACGACAAAGTCGTGGACTTTTTTATTTACAAAACTTAAGTTTTAGATTAAAATAAATATAGCAACCACAAGGGGGGGAAGTTGTGAAATTTCCTAGGTTAGTTATTAGTTTAGAAAAAATAGAAGAAAATGCAAAAAAAATATTAGATACGTTAAATAAACACAGTGTAGAACTTGTTGCTGTTACAAAACTAGTATTGGGGGATCCAAAAATTGCTAAAACACTTAAAGATGTGGGAATCCAAAAAATTGGTGAATCAAGACTTGATAATATCGAAAAAATGATCAAAAATAAAATTTCCGGTCCATTTCAACTTCTTAGAATACCTATGCTTTCAGAACTTGATAAAGCAGTCCTTTTGGTTGACGAAATATTAATTTCTGATGAAACAACTGCATTAAAAATTGATGAAATAGCACAAAAATATGATAAAAATATTGAATTGATATACATGATAGATGTGGGGGATTTAAGAGAAGGTGTATGGTTTGAAAATGCATGCAAAACAATTGAAAATATAGCAAAAAAGCTTAAAATGGCAAAATTAAGTGGCATTGGAACAAATGTAGGATGTTTTGGCGGTGTACTTCCAACAAAAGATAATTTAAACACACTCGTTGAAATTAAAAAATATTTAGATGATAAATTAAACACTAATTTAAAAATTTCCGGTGGAAGTACTGTAACACTAAAATTAATTGAAAGTGGAGAACTTCCCGAAAAAATCAATCAATTTAGAATTGGAGAAGGTATCTTACTTGGAACAGATGCAACCGGCCATAGAGATATTCCCTATCTATCTCAAAACACGGTTATATTAGAAGCAGAAGTAATTGAAGTTGATTATAAACCATCTGTACCCGTAGGAGAAATAGGAAGAGATTCAATGGGAAGAATTCCAGAATTTGAAGACAAGGGATGGCGAAAAAGAATTATCCTTGCAATAGGAGAACAAGATATAGATCCAAATGGATTAAAACCTTTCGACAAAAAACTTGAAGTTTTGCACGCCTCAAGTGATCACACAATAATAGATTACACCAAATCTGAAGTTAATTATAAAATTGGAGATATATTAAAATTCAAACTATCATATGGAGCAGCACTGCGTGCATTTACAAGTCCTTTTGTAAAAAAAATATATCAATAAAAAACCTCTCTGGATGACAGAGAGGCTTATATTTCGTCTAATTCCAAAAATGCGACCCTTAATTTACCAACCAAAAATATGAAAAAGTTCTCCTTATTTCTCCTTTTTACCTCATAACCTAAATTTTCTATAAATTCTTGCCACTTATCAAGATTTCTAACTAAAAATAGTGTGTTTAATCTTGAAAATTTCTCTCCTCTTTTAATATAAGCAGTTCTGGAAACTATATAGGCACTCCCAACTTTTCTTACAGGAATGGATAATTTATTAAAAAATTCCAAAACAGGATTTAAGTTATCTACTACCTCAATAGAAAGGATAGTTCTTAAATCACCACTTTCTGATATGTAGCGTGCTATATCCTCAATTGTCTTAGTAGAACTATATTTAAATAAATCCATAACATATGGCAAGGAAGGTTGTGCTATTACTTGCCTTGCAACTGCAACGTTTCTAAGTATTTCCACAGAAAGAGGTTTTTTCAATCTTAAATCTACCTTTTTCTGAAGACCTCTTAACATCAAAGCAAGATAAGAGGGTTTAACAGGTAAACCTTCCGATGTTGAAATCAAATATTCATCTCTTCCCTCATACTTTTTTAACCATTTATCAATAGGTGGGACAATCTCAACAACAAAATTTCCATTTTCCAAATAAATCTCATTTCCTTTAATATCCGTGCCCTTTAATTTTACAATCTCACCGGATTTCAACCCTAGTAAACCAGCAAGTCCAACTAGCAAAACATACTTTTCATTACCCTTTTTTGCCATCTTCTCTGCTTCTTCATACAACTTCCAAAAATCCAAATAATTTATCATCTCATATTCTGCTTTTTTATAAGGCACTTTCAAATCTTCAACTACTTCTGAATAAACAAGCGGGTAAAACCTTTGTAAAAAAGATCTCAATGGCACAAAATACTGTCTCCAAGCCGTCGGTTTATAACTTTCCTTTATTTTCTTTAACCACTTCTTTACAGAATCTGTATTTACATTTCCTTCAACAAATTCCAGAAAAGATTCGACCATTGTCATATAATTTCTTTTCGTACTTTCAGATATATTTTGTTTTTCTATGTATTCTATAAATTTATCAAGTTCATATTTTACTTTCAATTCTGGCACCTCCAGAAAAATTTATTAACATTTTGATTATAACATACCAATATTTCAAAATTATTATAATTTATTTTTCAAAAGTTACAATTCGCTTCGCTAATCTTTCTCAAAGGTAACATTTTAGTAAATAAAACATGCATCACCCAACGAAAAAAATCTATATTTCATTTTTACAGCAACATTATACGCATCTAAAATGAACTCTCTACCTGCAAATGCAGAAACAAGCATAAGCAAGGTAGATTTTGGCAAATGAAAATTTGTAATTATAGCATCTGTTAATTTAAATTCAAATGGTGGATATATGAAAATATCGGTTTTACCATGATAACTTTCTTTTTTATCCAACCTTGCAATAGTTTCTAGGGTCCTAACACTAGTTGTCCCAACTGCAATAATTCTTCCGCCGTTTTTTCTGGTATCGTTAATCTTTTTCACGGTTTCCTTTGGTACGTAATACCTTTCAGAATGCATCTTATGCTCTCTAACATCCTCAACTTTAACAGGTCTAAAAGTTCCCAATCCAACATGTAAAACTAAATCCGCAAATTCTATTCCACTTTCTTTTATCTTTTCTAAAAGTTCATCGGTAAAATGAAGTCCAGCAGTTGGTGCAGCTACAGAACCTTTTTCTCTTGAGTATATTGTCTGATATCTCTCAAATGGAATTTGATTTTTTATATATGGAGGTAGAGGGGCCTTTCCCAATCTGAATAGATCATCATCTGAAAAATTGAATTCCAATATTCTTGCACCTTCTTGTGCCCAATCTTTACATATACAATATCGCTCATCATCAAAATATATTTTTGTTCCTTTTTTTACTTTACTTCCTGGTTTAACCAGCGCTTCCCAAACACCTTCTGAAACTTTTTCAAGTAACAAGATTTCTATTTTTGCGCCGGTAGCCTTTTTTCCATAAAGTCTTGCTGGAATTACTTTTGTAACATTTCTTACAAGTAAATCTCCTTCTTTTAAATATTCAATAATATCTCTAAATATCTTATGCTCAATTTCTCTTGTCTTTCTATTTAAAACCATAAGTCTTGACGAATCTCTAGGTTCTACAGGTGATTGGGCTATTAATTCTTCAGGCAAAAAGTAATCAAAACTACTTACATTCAACTAAATCCCCTCCCAGTAAAAGTATGGGGAGGTTTTAAACCTCCCCATCTTTAACTATTATTTTCTCAAACCTAATTTGTGAATTACTTCTTTGTATGCTTCCGGATTCTTATTTCTCAGATATTTTAATATCTTTCTTCTTCTTCCAACTAACTTCATAAGTCCTCTTCTTGAATGATAATCTTTGGGATGTTTCTTCAAATGTTCAGTTAAATGTTTAATCCTTGCAGTTAATAATGCTACCTGAACCTCTGCACTACCAGTATCTCCTTCATGGATTTGAAATTCCTTAATGATCTCTTCTTTGTTCATAGCCTACACCTCCACAAATTATTCCCGCTACCAAGTAGGGGCATTGCCCTCAACCGAGTAGGGGTCACATATATGATAACTTAAAAAGTTCGTTAAGTCAATAGCTTCAAATATTTTTTTAATAGATTTCAAGTTGTACAGCGACACAATTTTGATATTTTAAATAATTATTTCTATTATTTGGTATATGAATTACAAAATTACATAATATTAGTTAAATACACACGTGTTTTACCAATGTCATTTCCCTAAAAACATTATAAATAAATGAAAGTTTAAACACCAAACTTTTCAAGTACTTCTTCAAACAAATAATTGATCTTCCAGGGGAACTAATAATTTTATGGTATATTATTCATGAAAGACACTTTAATATAGGAGGAAAAATATGATAGAAACATACGTTTTTTTCAAAGTAAAAAATGACTTTATTATAGAAAACTCGTCTGAAAAATTACACGGATTATTTTTCAAAATACTGAAGAATACCAAAATAGATACGGAAAAATTACATTCCCAAAAAAATAAACCATTTTCAATCTCACCAGTCTATGAATATGGTTATGACAAATCTATTACAAAATTCTCTAAAAACAAGTATTTCTTCTTTCGCATTGCTTCCATACAAGATAATTTGATATTTTCATTTGTAAAAGCCCTTACATTAAATAGCACAGAATTATTTCTCGATAAATATCCCATCTATATCGATGAAGTTATAACGGAAACATACCAAAATAAAGATATTCAAAATGAAATTACCATAAATTTTGTTTCACCTGTAACTTTTAGGGGACCAAATAACATAAATATCCCCATACCAGATCCTTTACACATTATAAATTTTCTAAAAAAATACGGAATAAACGATGTAGACTATCCTAAAATTACATATATTGAAGGAAAATCTCACGTAATGAAATACTCCTCTTTTAAACTGATTGGTTTTGTTGGAAAAATGAGAATAAAAACACATACCCCTAAATCTTATCTAATATTACACTATCTTGGGACTGGTTATTCTCACGCAAAAGGAATGGGAGTTACTATAATTGATTCTGCAACAACAACTAATCAAAAAATAAAATATATCTGGAAAAGGTGGGGAATAAATGCGTAAAAAATATCTCCGAATATTAAAAATAATAATATATATTCTAAACCAAAAAGAAGTAACAACCAAAGAACTCTCTGAAAAATTCAATGTAAGCATTAGAACTATCCAAAGAGACTTAAACGAAATAGAAAACTTAGGTATAAGTTTAGAAAGAGAAATAGATGGCACAGTAAAAATATTAGAAAACAATCAATTACATCTCAAAGGTTTAAATTTAAACTTAGAAGAAAAAAAAATACTACTTTTGATGATGAATCTTTCAGAAAAATATTTATATGATTTATTCACAGATACAATAAACGAAGTTAAAATAAAATTGATTAATTCTTTAGAACCACAGATGAAAGAATTAAATAAAAAAAGATCTACGTTATATAGATTTCTAAAACAAAGACACGAAAACATAAAATTATGGATAGTAAATTCCATAGAACGTGCCATTTTAGAACAAAGAAAAATAAAAATAAGATACAATCATCCAAAAAAAGGAGAAGAAGAATACGAATTATCACCCTATTTATTTTTATTTTCAAAAAATCATTGGTATCTATTTGCACTTGAATCGAAAAAAAACTTTGAAGGTCTTTTCAGATTATCAAGGATCAAAAAAGTTATATATCTAAACGACAAATTTAAACCTCCAAAAGATTTAGAAGAAAAAATAAACTCAATTTGGGAAACACAATATTCCACTCGAAGATATACCATAAAAATTAAATTTAGCAAAGAAGTTGCACAATTAATAAAAGATACAGTAAGACATCCCTCACAAATTATACAAGAATTAGAAAACGGTGAAATATTATACACTGTTAAAGTAAGCGGTTACAAAGAAATATTATACTGGATACTTAGTTGGGGAAAGGATGCTGAATTAATAGAACCAAAATGGATGAGAAAAAAAATAAAAGAAGAAATATACAAAATGCAAAAAAAATATAACAACAACCTCTGATACTAAATAGTAACCGATTTGTTTCTTAAAATTAATATACATAGACAAATAATATGTCGTTGATAATTGGTGTAAAACTTGATTTATAAACAAGATGTCTGTTACAATACAAGTAAACCAAAGATTAGGAGTGATAGTATGAATGTAAATTTAAGAAAATTCCTAATAAAAATTTTACAAAACTATCCTCAGAAACATACAAGTGGTTTAAAAAAAGGTATCCCGTTTTCTGTACATTTTGCTAATGTTGGACTTATTGCATATCAAATATCCGAAATCTTGCGAAAAATTGGATATTTTAACTTAGAAGATAGTCACACTGTTTTTATTGCAGCTGTAATTCACGATATGAATAAAATAACCAATACTTCTATGAGAACAGCAGCTATTAGAGAAAACATAATAAAAGTACTAAAAGAGAACTTTTCAGAAAATGAGGATTTCTGGAAAGACAAAATCGATACCATTCAAAGCATAATACCTTTACATTCAGTTGACAATCCTGTTGGCTCTAAACTATATATTTCTCAAAAAGAAAAAGTTATGGCAAAAATCATTCAGTTTTCCGATACATTTGATTTATTGGATACTGCTAACCTTGAATACGATCACAATATTTATAAAAAGCTTTTAAATATTTTAGAAGAACTAAATTATTACGTACCCGAATTTAAATACAAATATCTTGTTTATCATTATTTTAATGATTACAGAGGAGTATTAACAAATTATATAACCGACGAGATTATAAATAAGTTTGAAACTACGGTTTTAGCAGTTCCCATTGCAAGATTCAACGATGGAGTAGTCTACTTATGTAATAAAGAAAAATACACTCCCGAATTATTATTTGAAGACATAATTATCGAAACACCAAGAAAAGTTTTCCACAAAATCTTTTCACTGGAATATACTTTGCAAAAAAAAGGTAATGAAATATATATAAGAGAAGGGATATTTAATTTTCCTTTAAATGATGCATTAACTCACATTATTTCCGTTGTCAACGATTTGAAAATTCCAAATAAAAATGAAGTTTTAAAAAAAATCACTGAAGACTACTTAAAAAAATATTTTGGGAATAAAACAAAGAAAACTATGGAAATATATGAAGAATTCGATTTGATTTTTAATTCCACCAAAGAAATTGAAACTATAAAAGAAAAATTAATAAACCTAATAAAAAAATATAAAACACAAAGAAAGATCAAAAATACTTATATAGATGAGCTAAAAAAATACATTGAAACACGCTTGCATCTATCCAATCTACAAAAAAATAATAGTTCTATATTTACCATCAACAAATACGGGAAAAAGCCTAAAGAAGTTTGTTCAATTTGTGGGAGTGAATTTGAAGTTTCAGAAGCTATGTCTGCTGAACTTCCAAGAGGAATAAAACCTCAACTTTTTAGTAATATTCTTCCAGCAAACAAAACAATGGATCCAAAAAGAAACATTTGTTCAATTTGTAAATTGCAATTTATAGCAAACAAAAACAAAAATTATTCAGCTAATGAAAAAAACGTATATTATGTCCTTATTCCGTATAATTATTTTCCAAATGAACTTATACACGAAATACAAGAAGAATATAAATCGATAAAATCAAATAGTACTAAAGAAAATAAAAGTAAAGACTACGAAAATATTCTTTCGATGTTGGGTATAGAAAGCAATACAATCGAAGATGGACTATTTGACTATACAAATATAAATATTCCAATAATTAATCCTATAAGATACAAAAATTCAAAAAAATACTCTGAAACAGTGTTCATAGCATATGCCAAAGCACTTTATATTCAAAAAAACTTTCCCGTCAAAATCCTTATTACAGGATATCCACAACTTTTAGATGAAGACATACGATTTAGTGAAGAAATATTAATTCAAGATCTATCTTTCAAACTCAAAAAAACTTCATCTAAAAGAATATTAAAACTCTATGAAATATTTAGAAATAATCCAAAAAATTTCTTCGCCAATAAAAACAATTATTTTTACAAAATTTCCACATCTGAACCATTAACAGCCTTTTCAACATATATAACAAAAGTATTTGAAACCAAAAAAGATAAAAAGGTAATACTAAATATATTTGAGGCATTATTTGGGGGTGAAAAAATGGAGTATGCAAAAAAGATAAGCGAATTCATTTTAAAGCAACAAGAAAACATATTTAACGCTTCAAAACATCAAATAGTAAAATACTTTGACGTATGCAAAGAAGTATTAAAAAAATTTGAACCACAAATTGAATCAGAAGAAGACCTAAAAGCACAATTGTTTTCCAGAATAGAAAATTTAGTCAACAAACCTATTAAAAAAGAAGAGATAATGAATTATATAGACAACTTTGTTGAATTCGTAAAAGAATTAGAAAATAAAAATCTAGATAAAGGGAGAAAAAAACTCCTCTTAAACTGGAAAAAATATAGGGATTTAATCTATGGTTATGTATGGAAAATATATTTTGAAAATAAGGAGGCGAAAAAAAATGGATAAAATAAAGGAATTATTAAAAGGTGGGTACGTAGAAGATGAATCTTTTCCTTTAAAACCTTTGGGAAAGTATATTCATATTATACTCCGGACAAGAACACTTTCTGAGACAATATTTCGAACAGATGAGGGGTTAACAATTGAAACAGTAAAAGCTGGAATAAATGATAACAACGAAATTCAAAGAGTAATAATGAGCAAAAGAAAAAGAATAGCTGCAGAAAGAAGAATTGGAAGAGAATTTTTAATGAATTATAAACTAAAAGATGAAAGTTGTGAAATTAACCAAAGTATGTGTGGAAGATGTCTAGATTGCACTGTCTATGGTTTTGCAGCTGGAGAAAAAGGAAAAGAAACAGAAGGGGCACTAAAAAGTAGGGTGATTACAGAAAACGCATACTCTATACTTCCATATGAGATGATAAGTGATGTCAGGACATTTAACGCACTTAGCGAGCTTGGAACAATGATGGAAAAAAAGGAAAAAAAGGAAAAAATAGAATTAACAATGAGACAATCTCTTGGAGAAAATGAATATATAAAACCAGAAGTCGATTTCATTGACATTGAAACATTAAAAGATCTTAGATTCGCAGAAGTTTTATACGCTTTAGGTAATATACTAAGAACCAAAAGATACGGGGCTATTGATTCAAGATTGGGAAAGGTAAAAAATGAAATAATAGCAATAATAATCTCTGATGCTGAAATTTTTGGTTCTCTTGAATTAACTAAAAAAGTTTGGGATAAATTAGAAGTTAAAGAACATATATTAGAAGAAAATATAGTAGATGAAAAGATTTTAGAATCAGTTAAGGAATTATTAGATGGTGAATTTTGTAAATATAAAATAGTAGAAAAAAATGATTTAAAAGTATTAAAAGACGAAATTAAAAGTATCTATCTAAAACCAGAAGATAACTTGATATCATTATTTAAAAATGTCAAATCGATATTTGACAAATAAACTCTATCCCCGTGTATCGTGCGGGGATAGAATTTGAGGGGTGATTCCATGAAGATATACAAAGCAACTCTTGAGACTCTTGAACCGCTCTTTTTTGCTACAAAAGAATTGGGTGATACCTATGTTACTGAACCTTATATATCAAATTATTCTTTAGCATATACCATATTATCTTTGTATGATTATGTAAGACATAATATACCCACATACAAAGAAGACTTAAAAGATTTAAATGTGTACATTACACCTGCAAAATTTGTAAACTTTAGATGGCAAATGGAAAATTTTAATTCAACAGGCGAGGGGTATTATTTAAAAATGCTCCAAAATAATTATTCCAATTCTCCAAAACGAAATAACGATAGAGCAAAAAACATACCTCAAATTGGGAAATTAAAACTAATTTCTTCTGAAAGTATAGCAAAATTCTATGTGATAGATTACTCAAACAATCTAAAATTACCAAAGTATATAAGATTGGGAAAATTTAACACAAAGTGTCACATATATTATGAAGAAATTTCTAACATAGAATTAAAAGAAGGTATCTTCTTTTGTAAACAACCACTCAATGTCCTTGATCTTCCAAAAAATATGAAACTTTTGTCTTTCAAGATTATTCCCATAAAACCTGTACAAATAATTGAAAAAGCTAAGTTAAGTGGAAAATTCATTTCCATAGACAGCGATAACATACCGCTTAACATGCACTTTTTTGGAGGGAATTTCAATGAAAATTAAAAGTCTTGAAATTCCTGTCATTTACGATAAATACGGAAAATTCATTCCATTCCATCAAATTGAAACTGCTGAAAAATTAAAAAAATACGATATAGTGTTCAATACGTATCCTACAGGCTCGGGTAAAACCAGAGCATTACTTAATTCTATCAAAGAATTAACCCCTAAAAAAGTATTAATTATTGCACCAATCAATGTTTTAATAGATCAATACGAAGAAAAAGTAAAACAATTTGTCAAATCCGAAAAGCTTGAATATAAAGTTGTAACCTTTACATCTTCAAGAATAAAAGAAACAAAAGAAACTTTCGAATCAAATCAACAATTTGTAAGAAAAGTCCTTGAAAAAAAATCAAAAACTATAATAATATCAAACCCAGACATTGTCTATCTCATATTACTTCAATTTTATGGAAATAATTACAACATTAAAAGAACTATGGTTACAGATTTACTATCAGAAATAGACTTCTTTGCATTTGACGAATTTCACTATTATGATCCTATTCGTAGTTTTCTTGCAATTACATTACTTTTTACATATCACCAAATCAAAAGCAAAAATAACGAAATAAAAAAATTCCTCTTCTTATCCGCAACCCCGTCTAATACAATTATTAAAGTATTAAAACACTTAAATCTAAATTGGTACGAAGTAAAACTCAATGAAAAGCATAACAAATCCAAAGAAAAGTCACTTTCAGAAATAAATTTAGATTTTTCGTTTGGCTCATTAGAAGATAATGTAGATAAGGTAATAAACGAAATAAATAACTATACAAGTGAAAATGGAAAAATTATAATTATTTCAAACTCTCTAAGAAGAATATGGATTTTAAAGGATAAACTCAACAATCTTGGAGTTGACACTGGGATAATTATAGGACCAATAAAATCAAAAGAAGAAAGAAAAAAGAATTTACAAAAAAAAGTAATACTTGCAACCCCCACGGTAGATATAGGATATGATTTCGAAGAAGTTAGACTTCTAATATTCGAAGCTTTTAATCCAGACGAGTTTTTGCAACGTTTGGGAAGAGCAGGTAGAACTTTGGGAAAAAAACTAAATTTTACACCCAAAGTTATTGCATTTTTACCAAAAACTGTAAAATACAAGTTTGAACAAATATTTCAAAATAAAAACACTATTACACGGAAAGAATTAGGATCAAAAATAAAAGAAATTTTTTCATCCAATAACCTTGATTTTGAACAACTTTACAGAGGACCATTTGTTCTACAAATAGCATTCTTTCTCTATAATTTTGAAAAGCTCTTCGTCAAAGATGATAAATTTTTCGAAGAATACAAGAAAAAATTCTTAAACCTTTATAAAATTCCAATCGATTATACAGTTCTAAAAAATAAATATTTACCATATTTTATAATTTATATCTATGAAACTTTAAAACAAATTAGTAAAGATAAAGCAAATAAATTTATTGAATTCGATTTTAATAGAAAGATACTAAAAAATTTTATTGAAAAAAAATTAATCGAAAGATTAATAGATACTAAAAAAATCGATTATTACTTCAAAGGAATTAAACAATTTTTCGATAATTACATACTGAATTTTAGAGGTAACGATATAACAAACATAACAGTTGTAGACAAACAAAAAACATTTGGTATAGAAAAATTTGATTATTCACTAATATTTATACTTGAAAACGCCATTATAGAGAGAATTGACAAAAATACTGTATATATCAATGGTATAGGTAAAAAAGAAAAAATACACTTTGAAGTTCCAAAAATAACCAATAAAGAATTTTTTGTAACATATCTAACAATCAATGAAGAATTTATAGGACTAGAAGAAAATAATGAATTTTTAAAAGCTGTATTCTTTCTAAACGACAAAACAGAAGCTATTGCAAGGAGTTTTGGACTTTATCCCTCAAAAATCATAATGGGTTTAGAAAAAAAGAAAGCACTTTTAGGTGAACAAGCACTAATAGCAAAAACATTATTTTCTACAGAAAAACCATGGGATTTTGAAATACTTCCTATTATATGAAAATGAGGGGTTAAAATGTTTCCAGAAATACCTATTTATTCAATAAATGCATATTTATACTGTGAATATAGATATTTTCTTGAAGAAGTTGTGGGAATATTTAAAGAAAATGCCCATATAGCAGAAGGAAAATACGTAAATGAAAAAGAAAGCAAAAACATTTCAACCAAAAATTGGAAAAAAGCATCAAAAATATTTGTTTCATCAGAAGAGTATGGGATTTATGGATATATAGATAATATAATAAAAACACCTGATAAAATTAAGATTGTAGAAATTAAAAAAGGCTCTGCCAAAAAACCTTATGAAAATGATATAATGCAAATAATTGCATATATGATAGCCTATTCTGAAACTTTTGGGATAGAAAAAGAAAGTATAATAGGAGAATTAAATTATAAAGGTTCAAACACAAAATTCAAAGTTAAGTTAACAGATAATAGACTCAATAAATTAAAAAATATAATTAACAATATATACGCAATAAAATCTGATAAAATTCGACCTGTACCAAAATATGGAAAAAAATGCAAAGATTGTAGTTTATTTGAAATATGTCAACCAATTAATAATGAAAAAGCAAAAATAATGCCTCGTATCGTTGAAAAACAACCTATTTTTTTATTTAGCCATGGAATATTTATTGGAAAAAAAGGAGAAAGTTTTCTATTTGCCTTGAATAACGAAAAAAATGTGATTCCAGCATACAAAATTTCATCAATAAATATTTTTGGAATTTTTACAATATCAAGGCAAGCAATTGAATTGGCAGCAAAACACTCTATACCAATAATCATAAACAACTCAATTTGCAAAAACATAACTACCATAAATATACCATTTTCAAAAAACAATTTCTTACGAAAAAAACAAGTAGAATTATCCAATGATGAAAAATCAAAATTAGAGCTCTCAAAAAAAATGATAATTGGAAAAATAAGAAATATGGAAATCACTTTGAAAAAGAAAAATATAAAAATTAATTATACGCCATATATTTATAAAATAAAGAAAGCATCAACATCAGATGAAATTATTGGCATAGAAGGAATTGTATCAAGAAATTACTTTGAGAATTTTGGAAATATTTTAAATAATTTTACCTTTAATATACGTACAAGGCGACCTCCAAAAGATCCTATTAATTCTTTATTAAGTTTCGGATATACTATACTTTACAACCTTGTACATTCAATATTACTTTCAATTGGACTTGATCCATACTTTGGATTCCTCCACACTACTCAATATGGAAGAGGATCACTTGCGTTAGATCTCATGGAAGAATTTCGACCATTAATTATCGATACTTCTGTAATAAAAGTAATAAACAAATCTATGATAAAAGAAAAAGATTTTATTAGAGAAAATAACGGAATATATTTAAAACAAAATGCTAGAAAAAAATTCGTTAATGTTATTTTAAAAAGAGTTTTGGATAAACATTATTATGATAAAATGGGAGGATCCATAGAATACATAAGGATAATAGAATCACAAGCCAGATTATTACAAAAACATATACTCGGAGAACTGGAATATACTCCTTTCATTGTAAAGAAGTGAGTTTCATGATGACATATATAATCAGCTATGATATAAAGAAAGATAAGAAAAGAAATAAAATATCTAAAATATTAGAAGAATATGGACAAAGACTTCAATACAGTGTGTTTATTTGCCAAATTCCAAAAAAAGAGCTTTATAATATTCTTTTAAGGATAAATCCTATAATAGACAAGAATACAGATTCAATTTTAATTATTCCAATAAATCTATCTAAAATGGAAATTATAGGTACTGTAAAAATAGATATTTTAACCAATAATGATAATTATATATTATAACTAAAATCTATCCGCGAATCTTAGTTTTCTCAAAAATATATAATATCCACGGCAGTCTTCAATAAACAACTATCTAACATTAAAACAAACTTATTTAAAAATTTTTTAATCAAAAAATATTAATACACGCATTTACGGTCCTTGACAATTTATTTTTTTTGCTTTAATATTGATAGAGTTAAAAAACCTAATTCCATAAAATGGAATTCAAACTTGCTGTTGAAGAGGGGACGACGAATCTTATTCCAAATGTTAAAAAACCTAATTCCATAAAATGGAATTCAAACATTTTATATCTCGTATTGGGGTAAACAGTAACGGAACAGTTAAAAAACCTAATTCCATAAAATGGAATTCAAACTATAACGCGAAGAAGCCTTTTGCTGTTCCGCCGAAGGGTTAAAAAACCTAATTCCATAAAATGGAATTCAAACTAGATAAAACCTGCATACGCATTGGTCGACCACTTGTTAAAAAACCTAATTCCATAAAATGGAATTCAAACCAAATATCCATTTGCTTCCCATCTAGTTCTTCTAGGTTAAAAAACCTAATTCCATAAAATGGAATTCAAACGTTTGTAGATATCCATTATTCTCACCTCTTTTTAAGTTAAAAAACCTAATTCCATAAAATGGAATTCAAACCCTCAGGTTGCCCGTCAAATTTGATTACAGCGTCCCAAGTTAAAAAACCTAATTCCATAAAATGGAATTCAAACCAGTCTTCGTATTTAGCAACGTCGACTCCCATATAATGTTAAAAAACCTAATTCCATAAAATGGAATTCAAACTATTGACTTGGAGTATATGGTGGTGGTATCTTGAATAGTTAAAAAACCTAATTCCATAAAATGGAATTCAAACATATTGCTGAGCGCATAATGAGGTTTGGTTTCCCAAAAAGTTAAAAAACCTAATTCCATAAAATGGAATTCAAACATAAATTTTATTCATTCTATCCCCCAGCTTAACAATGTTAAAAAACCTAATTCCATAAAATGGAATTCAAACAAACTTGAAGCAAGGTATGGCTACCACGATGACTGTTAAAAAACCTAATTCCATAAAATGGAATTCAAACATTTGGGAGTTGAAATAGCACCATCAGAAATTTTTGTTGTTAAAAAACCTAATTCCATAAAATGGAATTCAAACAAACGAGCGGCAGCATATGCGAGATACTCATCAACAGTTAAAAAACCTAATTCCATAAAATGGAATTCAAACATTTAATCTATGTAGATGGCAAGCTTAGTATTACAGAGAGTTAAAAAACCTAATTCCATAAAATGGAATTCAAACGACAATCACAGAAAACGAAGATGCAGTTGTTGCTAAGTTAAAAAACCTAATTCCATAAAATGGAATTCAAACGTATCATTTTCTATAGCTGCTATAAGCTTTCTTAGGTTAAAAAACCTAATTCCATAAAATGGAATTCAAACTATAAAGTATCAGAGCACAAAGGATAATTATTAAGTTAAAAAACCTAATTCCATAAAATGGAATTCAAACTTCTGTATAAATGTACTCCATTAAACCACGCTGCTAAGAGTTAAAAAACCTAATTCCATAAAATGGAATTCAAACGATCATGATTATTATGGTGATTATCATTTTAGTAGTTGTTAAAAAACCTAATTCCATAAAATGGAATTCAAACTATCTACAAAATACGCATGGTTTCTACCAACAATAAGTTAAAAAACCTAGTTCCATAAAATGGAATTCAAATGAATTGTTACTACACTTGTTTGATATCAATATTTATGTCTAAAATTTGATATAGAGTTTCAGCTACTTATACTGTACATATTATTAATAAAAAAATAAAAAACATGGTTACATAGCTTCTTTTATACTGAATCCCAAAAAGTTCCCGAAGTGACAAATAAAACCAACAAAGAGGCTTTTTTCTTTAGACAGTAGACTAAAAGATACAGACAAAAATGAAGAAATATATCTCAAATACGTAATGTTTACGTATGTTGTCGTATAACAATTATACTAAAACAAAAAAGTATACAAATTAATGTAAGAAATGAGACTTAAGAAAATGATACACATAAACATATAACAAATGGAAGATATAAAAAAAGACAAAATAACATGGCTCCAGTATAATACCGGAGCCATGTTATTCGAAAAATTAATAAATTGATTTTTTATTCCACTTTCGAGGATAAATACAATCTCGAGCCTTTATTTTATTTAAGTATATTTATTAAACTATTGTAAATATTTTCTTCTTTTGCATCAATTACATTTAAACTTCCTTTTCTTTCTTTTAATTCTACTTTTCCTTCTTTATATGTTCTTCCAATAGTTATTCTGACTGGAAAACCTATTAAATCCGCATCTTTAAACTTTACACCTGGCGATACGTCTCTATCATCAATCAACACATCTATTCCTCTATCTGATAAATACTTATACAGTTTTTCACCAAATTGTTTTTCTTTTTCCTTACCAACAACTGTTATAACTACCTCAAATGGAGCAATTGAAACAGGCCAAATTATTCCATCATCATCGTGCAATTGTTCTACAATTGCACCTAAAGTTCTTGAAATCCCCCAACCATAGCATCCCATTATAAACGGTTGTAATTTTCCGTCCTTGTCCATGTATTTTACTTCCATAGTCTCCGAATATTTTGTTCCCAATTTAAAGATATGTCCCAGCTCTATACCCCTTTCTCCTTTTAAAGGCTTTCCACAAACAGGACATGGATCACCTGGTTCAACTACAATTAAATCCGTCCATTCATTTATCTCAAAATCTCTACTGTAATTTACATTTATGTAGTGATAGTCTTTTTTCATACCCCCAACTACAAAATTTTTCATATGTTTTACACTATTATCTGCGATAATCCTTATTCCATCCAACCCCACAGGACCAAGAAAACCTATTGGAACACCAAACTTATCAAATATTTCTTCTGGTAAAGCCATTTGAAGTGATTGATCACCTAAATATGCCTTTAACTTTTCAAAATTAAGCTCCCTATCACCTGGCACCAATGCCATCACAAAACCTTCTCTTCCTTTAAATACCAATGACTTAACAATACGTCCCAATTCCACATTTAAAAATTGTGCAACCTGTTCTACTGTCCTAACATTTGGTGTATGAACAAGCTCTTTCTCTTTTTCTTCTTCATCATACACTCTATAATTTCCAACGTATGGAACTTTTTCATCACTTCCTGCGTAACCACAATCACAGTACAAAACATTACTTTCACCGTATTCTGCAAAAGCAACAAATTCATGAGATTCATTTCCGCCAATCGCACCAGAAGATGCCTCAATTATAGTATACCTAAGTCCTATTCTTTCCAATATTCTAGAATATGCTTCTTTAAACTTTTTGTAAGTTTCATCCAAAGATTCCCAACTACTGTGAAAACTATATGCATCTTTCATTATAAATTCTCTTGCCCTCAAAACACCAAATCTTGGTCTAATTTCATCCCTATATTTATTTGCAATTTGATACAATGTTATCGGTAATTGTTTATATGAATTCAACTCATTTTTTACAAGTTCAGTTACCAATTCTTCATGGGTAGGCCCCAAAGTAAAATCTCTTTCATGCCTATCTTTCAACTTCATCATCTCTGGACCATAATCATCCCATCTTCCACTTTTTCTCCAAAGTTCTGCAGGCTGAATTATAGGCATTAAAATTTCCTGTGCTCCTATTCTGTTCATTTCTTCTCTTACAATATTTTCAATCTTTAAAAGTGTTTTTCTTGCAAGTGGTAAATAAGTATAAACCCCTGCAGCAATTTTTCTTATAAATCCCGCACGTTGTAACAGTGCCTGACTTGGAATTTCTGCATCGGCAGGACTTTCTCTCAAAGTAGGTGCATAAAGTTGTGAAAATCTCATTCATTCACCTCCGTAAACTTTTCCCATTTAGTCCCATCAGGGGTATCCAAAATCTTTATTCCCGCGTTCTTCAATGCATCACGTATTTTATCCGCAGCTTGGTAATTTTTCTCTTTTCTAAATTCTTGTCTTACTTTCAAAATCTCATCCAACACTTTTTCCTCATTTGAATCTACTATCTTAACTCCACCTTCAAAGAGTCCCAAAACACTTCCAAAAACCCTTGTGATCAAGTGGTATCTCTTTAATGCTTCCTTGTCGTTTCCATCCTTCATTGCTTTATTTAACTCTTTGGATAAATCAAAAATTAACGCAATTGCCTTAGGCGTGTTAAAATCATCTTCCAATGCCTCTACAAACTTACTTTCTATTTCCTTCATATATTCATCTTTCTTTGGAACAAGCGGATATGGGTACTTTTCCTCAAACCTATTCAACGTTTTAATAATCCGCAAAGACGCTTTCTTATTTTCCATAAGTATTTCATCCGAAAATTCAATAGGTGTTCTATAGTGTTTTGAGAGTAAAAATAATTTTACCGCATCTTTTCCACATCTTTTTACCGCCTCACGTACTAAAAATACATTCCCTATGGATTTACTCATCTTGTCTCCACGTGTAACAATCATACCATTGTGCATCCAATATCTCGCAAAAGGCTTTCCAGTTAGCGCTTCACTTTGTGCCTTTTCATCTTCATGGTGTGGAAAAATCAAATCTTCTCCACCTGCATGTATATCAAATGTATCTCCTAAAAGTTTCTGAGACATCACAGAACACTCGATATGCCAACCTGGTCTTCCAATACTCCAAGGGCTATCCCAATTTGGTTCTCCAGGTTTTACAGCCTTCCATAAAGCAAAATCAAGTGGATCTTTTTTTAAATCGTTAACTTCAACCCTTGCACCTGCAACTAAATCTTCTATTTTTCTTCCAGATAAAGCACCGTATTTTTCAAAGGCCCTCACACTAAAATAAACATCTCCGTTATCTGCAACATATGCATATCCTTTTGAAATTAATTTATCAACCGCTTCAACAATCTCAGAAACGTAATCTGTTGTTCTAGGGTGAAAATTAGCAGCCCTTATCCCCAAACTTTGCGCATCTTTCCAATATTCGACAATAAAAGTATCTGCAACATCTTTGAAATCAACTCCCCATTCATTTGCCTCATTAATTATCTTATCATCTATATCTGTAAAATTTTGTACCATTACAACCTTATAACCTCTATATTCTAAAAACCTTCTAAATGCATCAAATACAACAGCAGGTCTTGCATTACCAATATGAATATAATTGTATACCGTTGGCCCACATACATACATTTTTACAACACCAGGCGTTATAGTCTTCAATTCCTCTTTTTTTCCCGTTTCTGTATTCGTAATGTAAATAGCCATATTATCACCCCAAATGTTTCTCTAACCTTTTTATCATTTTTTCCTTTCCAAGCAAATATACAATGTCAACCAACTCAGGTCCTTCTTCTCTGCCGGTCAAAACTATTCGAAGGTTCATATAAAATTCCTTGCCCTTTACTTTACTATTTTTCATTGCTTCTTTAAAAACTTTAAATATCACTTTTTCATTCCACTCATCAACTTTTCTTAATTCTTCTACTAATTTTCTATAAACTTCCTTTACTTCCTCAGAAAGTTGAATTTTCACATCTGGTTCGTTAAAAAAGAAATCAACAAGATGTGGTATTTCACTTAATTCTTCTACTCTATCCTTTATCGATTTCAACAATCTTACATACCACTCTTTATTGGTATCTATATCTTCTTCACTTACAAACTTTAACAAATACTTTTTAGAAACATCTAACATTACCTCTTCATCCAAATTTCTGAAATGTTCTGCATTCATCCATTTTAATTTTTTTGGATCAAAAATTGCAGGGTTCTTCCCCAACCTTTCCAATGAAAATGCGTTTATAAGCTCATTCAAACTCATTATTTCTTTTCCATCAGGATGGGACCATCCAAGCAAAGCCAAAAAATTAACAACAGCTTGTGGTAAATATCCTCTATCTCTAAATTCTTCAACTGAAGTTGCTCCATGCCTTTTGCTAAGTTTTTTCGCATCTGGTCCTAAAATCATAGATACATGCCCAAAATTTGGTGTTTCCCATCCAAACGCTTCATACAACGCTATTTGTTTTACGGTATTTGAGAGATGATCATCTCCCCTTAAAACATGTGTAATCTTCATTAAATAATCATCAATCACACACGCAAAGTTATAAATAGGCACACCATTACTTCTAATTATGGCAAAATCTCCAACAGTTCCCTCTTTAAACACCACTTCTCCTTTTACAATATCATTTAATACATATTCTTTGCGTGGCATTGAAAAATAAATTGCAGGTCTTAATCCTTTATTTTTATATTCTTCTATTCTCTCAGGAGTTGCAAAAGTTTCCAACATTTCCCTTGTATAATGTGGTGGTTTTCCTTCAGATAAAAGCTTTTCTCTTAGTTGCTCTATTTCTTCTGGATATGCATAAACCTCATATGCTTTTCCCTCATCTAATAATTTCTGTGCATATTTATGGTATATATTCAATCTTTCACTTTGCCTATATGGACCATATTCTCCTCCTACATCTGGTCCTTCGTCCCAATCAAGACCTAACCATTTTAATGCATTAATTAACCCTTTTTCATATTCTTTTTCAGAACGCTCAAGATCTGTATCTTCAATCCTTAAGATAAACTTTCCATTCATTTTTCTTGCATATAGGAAATTAAAAAGGGCAGTTCTTGCACCACCTACGTGCAAATACCCCGTTGGACTTGGTGCAAATCTCAGTCTAACCATTAACACACCTCCTAATTTTCTTTGTTTTATTATACCACAGATAAAAGTTTTATTTTTTAATTCTTCTTAACTTATATGGGAGTGTTTCAAAAATAAGAGGAAGTGGTTCAAAAATAAAAGGGGAGATGATATAATCTCCCCTGATATGAGAAGAACTAACATAAAGAAAATACTCAAACTTGTTAAAAAATTTTACAACAATATTTTACCACAACTTCCTCAAAAATCTACCTCCAAAGGTAGACCTAAGAAATACCCAGACGCACTAATTCTTTCCTTAGCAGTTTTAAAAGAACTGTTTGCTCTTTCGTTTAGAGAGACATTAGAAATGGGTGCATTATACTTTAAGAGAGTTCCATCTCTTAGAGAT
>NZ_LNGA01000017.1:62894-63331 GCF_018588215.1 Thermosipho sp. 1244 | reverse complement strand
TTGTTTAAAAAAATATTTTTCGTTAGTGAAAAAAATATCAAAAGGAACGATATATTATGAATGAAATTTTCAAGGATGCATCTTTTGTTTTTTTGGATAAAAATCTTAAAATTACATATAAAAGTACAAATTTTACAAAATTTAAGTCGTATTACGTCGTTGATTTACCCGAGTATAATGTGTACTTACCTGTGCAACTTGAAAAACATAAAATTGTAAAAGTTAGAGAAAAGTTTGTGTGTGATCCTTTTAATAAAATAAACCAAAAAGTAGAGATTCTAAGTTCTCTAATAACAAATAAAAATGGTAAAAACGTATCTAAAATCTTTTATGTTTCACATGTAAATACTGAAGTTGAAATAAAAGTCAAATTTTACGTTAAACTTGTACCTGAAGAATTTCGTTCCTTTATTATAGTGCTAAGGGATAAAGAAGAC
>NZ_LNGA01000017.1:61380-62696 GCF_018588215.1 Thermosipho sp. 1244 | reverse complement strand
AACCACCAAAGCTTGGCAGGCGGATAGGAAAGTAGTGCAGAGTCCTCTATTTCAGATTGGGCTATCTGGTATTTTGACTGTGGCAACTGGTGGACTGTCTGCAACTAAAACAATAACTAAGTTTGCAATAGGAGCAGCAAGTGGCGCTTCAGGTATTGGCATCACGAACTTTCTCCTAAAAGCTGTAGACTATGCTCATGGAAGGTGATATGGTTGAGGAAAATTCTTAGACTTGTATTAAATCACGCAAGATTTTTCTTCGATACTTTTATCGATGTAGAAAACAAAATATGGACATACTTATTGTTTACATTGTTTGATGTTATTTACCTTTATAAATTCACTAACATGTACCCTATTTTCGGATATGATATACCACATTTGAATATTTATCAAAAAATCCTGCTTATTATTATTTGGATATTGTACATCGGTTATCCGATGGATATTTACATAGAGAAAAAGAATATTAGTAAAAAAAGAGCCATATTTTTCTCCGTGATTTTTATATATGAGATTCCAAATTTCACAAATATTCAGCTCTTTCTCTTTGCAGGTAAGGGAGATGTTGTATATAGAGTCATAATATACTTTCTTTTCATGGCAATTGTTATACTAATTCATCCATTAAACAAAAAAAGAATTTTATTTAGGAAATAGTGTATTGGAGGGATAGTGCGAAAACTAATGCTTGACGATCGTTTAGAAAGTTTTGTGACGAAGGCGGTAGATTATGCACATGGAAAATAATTTGCTTTTCAAACCTTCTATTTGGTTTGTTGAAAAATGTTTGAATTTCAAAGGTACATCTATTTTTGCAGTAATTCTTTCTCTGTTTGATATGTATTTGATAATTGAAAAAGCAAATTTACCTACCGCATCTCCTGATGGAAATGCTCCTTTGTGGATAAAAATTGTTTGGACTATAATGTTAATTTACTTAGCTACTGGCATAGAGGTTATCTTCAAGAATGAAAAAATGAATAGAAGTAGGGGAGCTGGTTGGATATTTGCAATTTTCATCGAATACATTTGTATAACGACAGTGATCTGGTCTGTGATACTTTACATATTTTACGGAAACAGGGATGTACTTAACAAAGGGCTAAAATGGATAATAATATATTTACTAATACTTGTATTAGTACATCCGCTGAATAAAAAGAACATAATTTTTGTTATGATGAAAAATAAAAAAAGACGTTACTTTTGAAAGTTTTGTAAAAATATAAGAAAGTAGGCTTTTTCAAAGAAAAACTTGATATGTTCAAATCACGTGAATTACCAATATTATGGTGCTAAGGGATAAAGAAGAC
>NZ_LNGA01000017.1:0-61211 GCF_018588215.1 Thermosipho sp. 1244 | reverse complement strand
AACCACCAAAGCTTGGCAGGCAGATAGAAAAGTAGTGCAAAGTCCATTATTTGAAATTGGACTAGCTGGTATTATAGCTTTAGCAGGCGGACCTACTTCTATGCTGGGGAGATTTGTAACGGGAGCTGCTAGTGGAGCTGCTTCAATTGGTATTAAAAATTTTATTCTTAAAGCGGTAGATTATGCGCATGGGCGATAGTAACTTTACAAAACATAAAACTTTATATAGTATTTATCACAAAGGTGGGTGATTATGGATACAAAAAATAATATATTCATTAAATTAAAAACTTGGCTTATTAGAGAATACGTAGAAATAAATATCATACCAATTTTTGCAATTATTCTTTCTATATTTGATATGTATTTATTGCTTTCAAAAGCAAACATTCCACCTTTATCTGATACAGGAGATTTTCGTTGGTGGTTCAAGCTTTACTGGATAGTAATATTAAGTTTCCCATCAATAGCAATATTGAATTTTCTCTCAAACATAATATTTAAAACTTGCAAGAGAGAAAAGATTAGTAAAGTCAAAGTTAAAGGTTGGTGGGTGTCATTTTACTTTGAATATGTTAACATAACAATGGTGCTATGGTCTGTGATACTTTACATATTTTACGGAAACAGGGATGTACTTAACAAAGGGCTAAAATGGATAATAATATATTTACTAATACTTGTATTAGTACATCCATTAAATAAAAAGAACATAATTTTTGTTATGATGAAAAATAAAAAAAGACGTTACTTTTGAAAGTTTTATAAAAATATAAGAAAGTAAGCTTTTTCAAAGAAAAACTTGATATGTTCAAAGAAAAAGAAGAAATTTAATATACACAACAAATCCAATAAAGACTTTGAATAACTGTTTATGGATCTCACACAAAAAATTAAAAGACGAGTATCTAAAAGTGCATTGGAAAAACATTACCAAATCCACGATAGATAAATTTATCCATCGATTTAATTAGAATTTATACATTTTTACATAGTTTCTAAAAAAGTCTTTTATTTTGTTCCAACTATTTTCAACTTCCTGAAAGTCTTTATTTTTTCAGCATCATCAAAATACGTAAGTGATTTTAAAAAGACTGCTAAATTGTATTCAAGATATTTTTTTGTATCATATCTAACAAATTGTTGATGCTCCATTTATGAATCTTTATCAATGTCCAGAGGTCAAAAAAATCTTTTTTTAGACCTCTTTTACTTATGGCATCTGCCTTCATACAAGCTATATCTTCATCACTTGCCGCTGGTACATTTTTTATTTTCTCAATTTCTTTTATAAGAGGATATGGTTACTCAAATAAAAAAACCTTTACCCCATTAAGGACAAAAATAAGAGTTTGAGTATCTCTATACACAAATTCTATATCCTGAAAGTTCTTAAGTAACTCTTTTTCATATAGTTCAAGTTTGAATTTTTCGGTGGGCAAAAGAAAAAAATCGAAATCCAAGGATGGTCTATGATTATATTTTAAAAGAAGAGAAGTACCACCTGCAAGATAAAACTCATGGAAAATGTCTAATTCCAGTATTTTTTCTAAAACATTCTCTTGCTCTAAGGTTAATTTGTGCATCAGAAACCTCCAAAATCAGCTGCCAATAGCTTTTATCCCTACCCTGAAACCTGTGGAAATTATCCAAAAAAACTTTTCTCAGGTTGCTTTTTCCATATACTTTTAAAAGCTCTTTTATATCTTCAATATCTCCAAATATCATTTTTCTTATTATAGTTTCATTTCCTCTACAACTATCCCACACAAAATTCATACTAATTATCTCCCATTAATATTATATCATGTGCTGTTTCAAAAATCCAAACAATTAAGATCCTTCGTCGCTTTGCTCCTCAGGATGACATTCCCTTCGGTGCTTCGCACCTCAGAATGACAGGAAGAGGGGATATCATTCAAGATTCTTCGCACATATTGCTCAGAATGACAAAAATGAGAAGAGTTTATATTTTTATTTTTGAAACAGCTCCCGCTTTCCTTGATTATTCTGTCTTTTCGTATCGGATCAACTCAATAGAAAATTTTGATACTTGCAATGTTAATGATATTATTGATGTTTTCTCACATAACAATAACAGAAGGTAGGAGCAGCAAGTGGTGTTTGAGGTATTTTTGTTACGAATTTTCTCTTAAAGGATGTAGATAATGCTCAAGGAAGGTAATATAGTTAAGAAAACTTTTTAGATTCGTCATAAATTTTGCAAAATTTACAACTCTCTTGATAACATCAAACCATTGATAAGTGGTTCTCCGCCAAAAAAAGAGATTCCAACATTTGATTGCCATTTTTCATAAATCACTTTTAGAGCTTTCTTAATTGTTTGCAGGTTCATTAAACCTAAACTTCGTTATATGATTTATACAATTTATATTTGTTTTGGAACATGAAAGAAGGGGAGTTGTTTTTTATTTTGGTTTTTCATCAAGAATTAATACATAATTGGAGGATTACCATAACCGCACAGATCAAAAATACAAGGAATTTCACATATCATATCGCATATAACTGTATCTTCACCGCCACAAACCGTCTCCATCTCCGGGTGTAAGACAAGCTTCTATTTGTTCTTCGCTCTTAGGTCCAGTATTTAACAATTTTATTTTCAATTTTTTCACTCCTTTCCTTAATCCCCTTCTTTCATGTTCAATGATTATTCAAAACATTATTTATTCTTAATTATTTTTATTACTTTTTCAAGAACAGGATCAGAAACTCCTGTCAACCACTCAAGTCTCTCTTCTGTTGTCATTGCAAGTTCGTAATCTGGTATTATTCTGTTAGGTGAGGAGTAAGATGTGATTGCAGCTGGAATGTAAACATAAATTTTCATATTTGGCAAATAATGATTAATACCACCCATTGTAAAATGTGAGGAATAAATTGGTCTTTCTCCTATTATTCTTCCTATTCCATAACTTTGAACAATACTGGCAAAAGTTATTGCAGCTGAAGCTATACCGTTATCGACAAGTACCCATACTTTTCCATTAAATACAGGACTTCTTGGAGTTATAATCCACGAATAAGTTGTTTCAATTACTCTTCCATCGGTGTTTGTATCATAACGAACTCCTATTCCTGCCAAAGCTTGTATGTTGTACTTGGAGTTTTTAACTTTAACTCTACGTTTCACAGAAAGTTCTTTATTTACGAAATGGCCTAATACTTCAATTACGCTTTGTGGTTTACCACCGAAGTTTCTTCTTATATCTACAACCAGATCTGTCATGTCTTTATTTTCTCTAAAAACTTTATTCAGAAATTCTCTGAAATCGACAAATAAATTTCCTTTGATGCTAAAACTCCCTATTCTTAATATCCCTATATTTCCTTTTCTTTCAAATTCGTAGGGTAATTTTGATTTCTTAGATTCTTGAACTTTTCTTCTATATTCTTTCATTGTTATAGCCTTTATATTTTTTCTTTTTATAGAGCCGTTATATTCAAATTCTATTTCCGCACTTTTTTTATTCCAAAAACTCGGTATCAAGTTGATATATCGGGAAATTTCATGTTCTTTCCGAGAAGAGTTATCTTTTGTAATGGTGTACTGCTCAAACTCCTTTATTATTTGTGCTGATGGGATGCCATCAATCGCCAAAACTTTTGATTTTATTGGTATATTCTCGATCAATGAAAAAACAACGTAGATATTATTATCTATAACATAAAGAGTCATTGGAAAGATTTGAGAATCATTCGAAATGGGAAGTTCAATACTACAATGGTAATCATTCAGGTAATGGAAAATAGGAGAAACCGCTTTAAAAAATTCAAAACTATCCATAGGTTTGTTAAGTTTTCTTCTTACATCATCAACGATCTCTGCAAATTCTGGGCTTTTAACCAGTCCATTTGGATCAATGTACGCTTCTTTTAGAAGGGCAATAATAAATTCAAAATCTCTTTGAAGTTTTTCTGGTTCAATTTTGGCTGCAAATATCGAGGAAATAAAAACAACACTTGTTAAAAAAAGAACTATTAACACTTTCAAAGATTTTTTCATAAAATCCCTCCTTTTTTAAAACAGTTTATTATGAAACTACTTCTGATTTGTTTGCTTTTGAAAAATTATCTTTTAATTTATCAGGTAAATAAGCATATATTACTAATCCCAATTCAAACAATTTTTTCTTAAAATGGCAACTGAGCTTATCAACGGTATTCCATTCATTAGCCGTAATCAGTGATTCATGATAACATCTACCACCACAAATATATTTTGCCCAGCAGTTAGAACAATCTTGTAAGTGATCCACAGTATAGAGCTTCTCTGAAAATAATCTTCTTGTATTTTCAATAATGTCCTCACGAGTATCTTCAAATATATTTCCAACCTTGCCGTTATTGTTTCCATCCATTCTATGGCAAATGTAAATATCACCCATTGGATTTACAACCAAAACTTTTCTACCACCGCCACACGGATAAAATCTTTTATTTTTACCATGAACAACAGTTATTGCAAGGTTCATCCATCCAAATGTCTTTTTAAAAGCTTGTTTGTAATTTCTATCTCTAACCAGATCTGTAATATATTTTCCAAAATCATTAATTTTCGAAGATAATTCTTCGAAAGTTGGTCTTAAATTTTCATCATTTGTTGTAACTAATTGAATTGTGAATGGTAAATCTAAAGAAGAAAAGTATCCAACTAATTCAATCAAATCGTTATTTATAGAAGTTAACGTAGCACGAATACTAACTCTACCATTTGTGTTATACAATAATAATTTTTTAATACTATTTAAGATAGTATTATGTGTGCCTTTACCAGCTTTTGTGTAACGCAATTTATCATTGTAAAATTGATCTCCATCTAAGCTTATCAGAACACTAAAATCATTATTTGTCAGAAAACATGCAACATCATCTTTTATCAAAATTCCATTGGTTGTCATTCCAAATTTTACATTTCTTCCAATATATTCTTTTGCAAATTTCGTAACTTGTTTTATAAGTTTAAAGTTCAGCAGAGGTTCTCCTCCGAAAAATGTAATTCCCACATTTGATTGACCCTTATCAAAAAAAGTTTCAATTGCTCTTTTAGCAGTTTCAAAATCCATGACTCCTGGATTACCATAAGTTCCGTTGTTTCCATAACAATATTTGCAATTTAAATTACATTCATGAGATACTGTTAGAACTATTGCATTAATATCATACTTTTCTTCAACCGTTTTCGTCAACTCATTTTTTTGTTTAATTGGTAAGTATTTAAATATTTCCTTTTTTATAGATTCTGGCAAAGTACTTTTGTTTTCAAAAAATGAAAATAACTCTTCATCAATCTCAAACAACAACAAATGCTCAGGCAAAAAAAGAAGATGTTTTCCAAAGCGACTTATGAGTTTAAATTCCATATTACCCTTCTCCCCCGTTAGTTTGTTTATTTAAATGAATATGAGAAAAAATTCACTTGTTAAATAAAATACTTAAAATTTTTTATATTCCATCCAAATTGCATTATACAATTTATAAATTCACTCGTACAACCTTCAAAAAAATTCATTTTGCTTTTTTTTTTTTTTTTTATGACAAATTATTAAAAAAATACTTTGTGTTTTAAATGATTACTAATTTATTGTTTGTGTGTTAACATATTATTTTTTTAATATTACAACGAATTTGAAGATTCTGTCGAGAAATTGCTATAAAAAAACATTTACCTAAACAGATTAATAGTCCATATCCGGGAAAGAGCCCACCAAAGCACTTTCTGAGACACTTGAAATTTGTAAAAAACTTGGTTTTGAAACTTTAAATGTTGATAACTATGCAGAACATGTAACATTTGGAAATACAGGAAAATTATATGGAATTTTGGGACGTTTAGATGTTGTTTCAAAAGGGGGCTTGGATAAAATGTAGATATGATTACCAAACAGCTAAATGAAGCATTGAAAAGATTTATTGAGAAACTTATGTAAAAGCGGTACCATATGGTGCAGTATTTGATGCAACTTTTCCCGGAGGAAATATTAAAATGCATCAATCAAATAAGAATTGGTTTCTTGATTCTTTCAAAAAATTTGGAAGAATATATGCCAGATTGATGTATAGATGGTCAGCAGAGTAAAAAAAGTAATTGTTAAAATATGGTGTGCAGTTCTGCACACCATTTTATTTTATTGCAGTAATTAAAGGATCTAATTCTATAGGAACTGTCAATTGTACGGCGACTTTGATGATTGGTTTAATGATTTCATTAACCTTTTCTAAACTCTGCGGAAGTTCTTTTTCAGAAAGTTCATTAAAGATTTTCAAAGCAACCTCAGCTCCGCCATGAGTTGGTAGGATTTTTTTTGAATCCAATTTCCTTAAGCCATCGTGTGTAAGTTTGTCCTGAAGGGTGTTGTAACTTTGAGAACTGAGCTTTGCTTATTAAAGGTTTAATTGTTTCTAAAAATTCAATTGTAATTGAATTAAAGGTAGTCTCTCCTAATAATTTTATTAATTCTTCTTTTGATAGTGATATTGTTAGACCATATTGAATAGCGTATTCCTCTTCTATGTTTCTAAAATAAAGGATTAATTTACAAGTTTGTTGGTTTAGCTTGGCGATCCAAATATCGTTTTCTTTACCGTTTTTATACCTATTTAAAGCTTCATAGTAGATTCTTATTTTTCCGCTAGGTTTAAGTACTCGATACAATTCTTTTAATGTTTCTTTCGAATTAGGGGTTTGCTCTATAGAAGAAGCAGCCATAATACCATCAAAGAAATTATCTGGAAATGGCAATCGACTTCCCGAGGAATAGTATATGAATTGTGTGTTTTTAATGCCTAATCTCTTTGCATTATCCTTACAAACTTCTATACGTTTTTTAGAAGCATCAATTCCTATTACCTGTTTTACAAAGGGTGCTATAATTAATGATGGCCAACCATCTCCTGGACCGAAATCTAGTAAGACTTTATCATTCCCACCAACTGAATAAAAAAATCAAAAATAGCTCCTTGATCTGCCCAATGAGATTTGTTTTTTACATCAAAAGGTTGATAGATAATTGGTAATGAATAGTTAAATTGAGATTCCATATCATTGTAAATGAAATCTTCCGAGGTGCATGGGACAGGATCTAATTCACTTTCTATCCATTTAATAACATTCACAATTTAACCCCCTTACGTATTTTTAAATATAACTTTGTTGTTTCTTAAAATTTTAATATTTTCAGTAATTCAAAAAAACTTAACGCACAACCAGAAATGATGAACTATCAATCAATTTGAATCCAAGCTTTGTATAAGGTTGCTTGGATGGATTTAGATCAGTCACTACTAAAAAAGTTTTTTTATACCCTAATTCATAAGCCTTATTCAAAACTTTTTTTTACTAACAATGTTCCTAACCCTTGTTTTCTATATTCTGGTAAAACAACAAGATTTGCAATAAAAATAGCAGAATTACTTTCTTTTAAAGTAAGAATAAACCCTCTAAATGGATTTTCAAGTTCAAATGATAATTCCGTCAATACAGTACCGTAGTTTCCTTTTATTATTTCATCATAGAACTTGATCATATCGTTGATGTTTTTAACACCCATTAGCAATTTATCATACCAAGGGGTTGCTTCATATATTCTATTTATATTTTTTATCAGATCATCATATTTTAATTGTCCTGCATTTATTGCCGTTTTTTTCAGTAAAATTTCCAAGTTCAATTACCATAAAGTTTCTTTTCAAAATCGTATAACCATTTGAATTAAGCTTGTTATTTATTACTTTTCCAAGGTTTAGAATAAGTGAATGTCGTGGATACGATTTTTTGAATTCTTTAGGAATTACTTCTAAAAATTCTGAAAAATCGCTAAACTTATTTTCGATAATTTTTCCACCATAAAATCTTTTGTATTTTCTCCAATTTTCTATGTATACTCTGAGTTCTCCTTTTTCAAAAACATAAAGTTTTCCTTTTTCTTCCTTGAAAACCATGGTTTTTCCCCCCCGCAACTAATATACATGATTATTCAGTTAAATTTTAATTATAATGTATTTAACCAGATAAACGGGAACGCCAATTGACGCCCCTATAACTAATATCCTATCCCCCTCCCCCCTTTAAATTTTGCTTTGCCACTCTTTTTTCAAGATACCCATTACATATACATCATGATATTTTCCATTTCGGAAAATTTCTTCTCTTAAAACTCCTTCTTTTTTAAATCCCACCTTTTCATATGATTTTATTGCTCTTTTGTTAAAGCTATAAACATACAATTTGATTTTGTTAATGTTCATTTCTTCAAAGATAAATCTTACAAGTACTTTCATTGCATCTGTGCCATACCCTTTGTTCCAATGGGGTTTCCCTAAAAAGATTCCTACAACAGCTACTGAATTTTTCCAATCAACATCGTTAATTCCACATCCTCCTATATATTCTTTTCCTTCTAATGTTTCTATATCAAATGAATATGACTTTGTACTAAAGGGATCAAGATTTTGATACCATTTTTCTTCATCTTCTTTTCTGAATGGAAACGGGATACCAGGTACTAAATATTTTTTTACTTCTGGGTCATTGATGTATTCTAAAACAATATCGATATCTTCTTTTTTATATGCTCTTAATCTTACCAAGAATTTGTAAATTATGTTCATGAATTTGGAGGAATAATTATAGCAGCACATCCATTTACTGGGTATGGTGTTTGTAAGGTTAATGATAAAAAGTTTGCAGCTGAAATTGTAAACTTGGTAGATGCAATTGAAGTGTACAACGGAAAGGTAGCGTATAAATATTGGTTACAAGCAAAAGAATTGGCAAAAAAAAGCCGCAGACGGGTGGTAGTGACGTCCATAATATTGGCGATTTGTTTAAGGTAGGGACTCATTTTTTTGATGATGTTGATAGTATTTATGATTTAGTTAGTGCTATAAAAGAAGGGCGATGTGAACCAGTAATAATAAATAATAAACAATAGCTGTGATTTGTATTGGAGGGAAAGATTTTGAGCGCGATCTTAAGTAATTGTTTTTTACTATTAATTCCGATATTTCTCTGGAATTTGTTTTTTTCGCATAAATTAGAAAAAGTTGGTTATATAATTTCCAAAGTAAAGTTTGCAAAGTTAGATTGGTTGGAAAATATTTTAAGAGCAATTGTTTTCATTGCTCCAGTATTTATGAATTTTAATGTATCTGCGTTAAGCTTCACAAAATATATCACTTTATATGTTATAGGAGTTACAATTTATTTTATTTCATGGCTGATGGTTATATATTTTCCAAACAGCTATTGGAGTAAGAGTGCATTAGGACTTTTGGCGCCAGAATATACATATATTGCTTGGTTAATTGCTATAGGAATGTTAGGAAATTTAAAAATTTACAATTATTTGGCTGTGTTGTTTGTTATTGTTCATACTTTTAGCACATATTTTAAACTGAAAATAGCTAAGCTGAAATAGTTGAAAGCAAATAACGTTGGATGGTGAAATTATGAAAAAATTCTTAGATAAAAAAGTAAAAGTGAAAATTGACAGACCTATAGGTTCTAAGCATTCTGAATATGGATTTTATTATCCAGTAAATTATGGATATATACCAGATTCTATAACAAGTGATGGAGAAGCAATAGATGCTTATATATTGCGAGTTTATGAGCCGATAGATGAGTATATAGGTAAGGTAATAGGAGTAATCCACTGAAAAAATGATCAGGAAGATAAGCTTGTGGTGGCAAGTGAAAGAAGTCTATACAGCAAAGAGGAAATTCGAGTACTAACAGAATTTCAGGAGAGGTTCTTTGATATAGAGATTTTTGCATATGATTACTTAAAGCAATCTATAAGAAATACAGTAAGAGGCATTATTAGACGTGGAGATGAAATTCTTGTAATTGAAGAAAATGATTTAAAAATTGGTAAATATTATTATTTACCAGGGGGAGGTATTGAGTTTCTGGAAAAAAGTGGCGATGCTATAAGAAGGGAAATAAAAGAAGAATTAAATTGTGAAGTTTATGAGGTAGAATATAAAGTTACAATTGAAAATTTCTTTGAACTTGAAGGTTATAAATGTCATGAAATGTGCAGAATTTATGAATTAAAAGTAGAAGATAAGATATATAAAAAAGAAGAAATAAAAATTACAGCAGATATTTTTCCGAATGTGGCAAAATGGGTTAGTATAAAGGAATTCAAAGAAAGAAAAGAAATACTTTATCCAAGGGAACTAATCGATATGTTGTGATACATAAATTTAAATGTAATCTGTAAAAGAGGTATAGCCAAGCGTCAAAATAAAGGCATTAGAATAGCGTAGTATTACTTTAACAAGTTAAAAATAGATAGGGGGATTCAATGGGATATATTAATTATAATGGATATGACTTATATTATGAAGTGATAGGTAATGGAAAACCACTGTTAATGATTCATGGTAATACAGCTTCATCTATAATGTTAAAAGAAGAAGCTTTGTATTATTCAAAATATTATAAAGTAATATTGATTGATATGATAGGACATGGCAAATCGAAAATGTTAAAAGTGTTTCCGGAAGATTATTGGTTGGAGAATGTTAAAGTTTTATCTGAGTTATACAGCAGATTAAAATTAAATAAAATAAGTATCCTGGGAGTCAGCGGAGGAGCTATCTTAGCACTTAACTTTGCAATTTATAAACCTCAAATTGTTGATAAAGTTATAGCGGATAGTTTTATTGGAGAAAAAATAACATTACAAGAAGCTTTGAAAATAGAAGATGAAAGAGAAATTGCAAAAAGAAATGGCGTAAATCAATTTTGGGAATTGATGCACGGGGAAGATTGGGAAATGGTTGTGGATGCTGATAGCGAGATGTTTATTAATTATGCAAAAAATATTGTGACAATTTCAAAAATAATTTAGATAAAGTCACATGCCCTGTACTTATTACTGGAAGTTTAAAAGATAATTTAATAAATGATATTGATAAAAAATTGCTCGAGGTTGCAAAGAAAATAAAAACATCATTGACAATATTTACATCTAATGGAAATCACCCCCTTATGATAAGTAAAAAGGAGTTTTTCAGAAATATAGCTATAAGATTTTTAAATGGGAATTTGTAATTTAAATTAAATAGGTTTTTAATGTATTATATAATTGTTGACAAAATTGATATAGGGAGGAGAACAATGTATACAAGACAGTTTATCAAAGTACTTTAGGATAAAGATATAAAAAAGTTAAGAAAAATTCCAAAAAGTGATCTTCACAATTATGCAATCCTGGGAGGTAATCTTGACTATATAGAAAAGTGGCTTGGAAGAAAAGTTCCAAGGTTAACTAAAAGAATCACCAGTATTGAGGAAATGGAAGGCTGGTCAGCAAAAATTATCACAAGGAACATCTGGTTTTGAAAAAGCAATAGAGACGGCTTTTGTACAGGCAAAAATGGATGGGGTAATCAAGTTAGAAATGAGTATAGATGTTTATTTTATACATTTTTATAATGGATTAGCTGAGAAGTTGATTAAGACATTGAAGAAACTTCACCAAAAATACGCTCCAGAAGTAATTTTTATACCTGAATTGTGATTCAATAGAAGTATTTTCGAAGACTTTTTAATTAAATGGTTTGAACCTTATCTTGACTTTGACTATTTTAAGTCTGTTAATTTATATGGAGATGAACTTGCACAGCTAGCAAAAAAAAATTTAAACGCAAAATCCATAGGTTTAAAATTAAAAGCACACGTTGGAGAATTTGGGGATGCTGATAGCATCCAGGAAACGGTAGAAATTCTTGAATTAAACGTGGTTCAACACGGAATAACAGAAGTTAAATCAAAATCTGTTATGAGTTTTTTGCGAAAAAAAAATAACATCCAGCTGAACATTTGCCCAACAAGTAATTATATGTTGAGCAGGGTAGATAGTATAAAGAAGCACCCAATAAGAAAATTATTTTATAATGGTATAAAGGTAACTGTGAATACAGATGATTTTATAGTGTTCCAAAAAGGTGTATCAGAAGAGTTTTTGTTGTTGTATGAACATGAAGTTTTTTCAGCAAAAGAACTGGATATAATTAGAATGAATGGATTAATCTGAAATATATTTAAACATTTTTCCTTTTTTCTCATTTAAAAGATACAAAGCGTCAAAGGGGATGTCATCCTGAGAACCATTTAAAAAAGCTTGGAGTTGTACAAAGTTGTTTTTTCTTTGTTTAGTTTTTCGGAGGGTATTATAAAAAAAGTTATTAGGAGGAATTTGAGTGATAAAAATTATTGATACATTTCAAGAATTTATAAAAGTTTTTTGTAATAAATTAGATTTATCTGTGAATGAAAAAGTTGAACTATGGGACAAAAAGTATATATCCAAATATCCTGAACTTGAGAGAAAAATAAAAGAAGATTACGAATTAAATGGGTATAACTGGCAAGAAATAGCAAAAAAACTTGTTTTTAACAATATTGAGAAAAATTACAAAAAAATGATTCAAGCATATCAGAATATAGTGCAAATAATTAACAAAACAAGTAAGAAAAGTTTTGAGATGTTTAATCTAAATTTAGAATTGAATATGGTATTATATTGCGGACTTGGTAATAGTGCTGGCTGGGTGAATAAATATGAAGGAAAAAGGGCAATATTGTTTGGAATTGAAAAAATTGCTGAACTTAAATGGCATACGTTAGAAAAATTAGAACCACTTGTAGCCCATGAATTATGTCATGTAATACATTTTGAGTTGAGAGGAGAAGATGATTTACCAAGAGGGATTAAAAAAAATAAATATAATTTGGGAATTTGGAGAATATATGAAGAAGGATTTGCACAATTTTATCAAAACAAGTTATTAGGAAAAAACATAGATTCTCGGGGTAAAAAGTGGATGGAACAATGTAATGAAAAAAGGAGAACTTTAAAAAAGTTATACAAAGAAGCCTTGGAAGTGGGAAACACGAAAAACTTTTTTGGAGATTGGTTTGAAGTTTTAGGTATCAGTGATGTCGGTTATTTTTTAGGAGAAGAGTTAATAAAGAAATTAGATCAAAAGTACTGTATTGAAGACTTAGCTCGATTAAATTTTGAGATAATAAAAAAAGAAGTATTAGCTTATTTATCTGAGTGAGGCGATTATCTTGAAAAATTTGACGGTTGAAAAGTTAGAAAATTTTGTTAGACCTTTTTATACCTATAAAGATATGATGCATGATTTATCACATATAAAAAGAATTCTTAAAATGGCCAAAAGGTTAGTAACACATTATGAAAACGAAATAGATATGGATTTAATTATATATGGTGCTTATTTTCATGGAATCATTTATGAAAAAGAAAAACAGATATTGAAATTTCTTAAAACTAAAGGATTGTCAAAGGAAAAAATTAGTAAGATAATTCAGGTTTCCTGGAAATCTCAAAAGAAAAAAACTCCTATAACATTAGAAGGTAAAATCCTTCATGGGGCTCACTTAATTGGAGGAGGTAAGACTTTCATAATTTGAAATCCTTAATTACTGGTACTTTAAGAGGTCAAGTATTGGAAGAAACAATAGAGTATATTGAAAAAAACATACTTGGAAAATTCAAGTCTCACCTTCCAGAAACACGGAATCTCTATAGTGATAAAGAAAAATTTGCAAGAAAGTTTTTAAAAGAGTTAAAAGAAAATTTATGATTGCTGAAAAGAAGGAATTTGTATAAAAAAGGTGATAGATTGTTCGTTAGAATAGATTATAGAATTAAAGATAGTAAATTTGGACTAACAGATTTTGAAGATCATTTAAAATATTTAAACGATGTTGCAGCTAAGAAGTATTTTATTGACGGATGTTTCTTAAATGAAGATGGCGGAATGCTTATTTTTGAAGCAACAGATTTAGATGAAGCTACGGAAATTGCAAACAATGATCCTATAATAAAAAGAAAATAGTATACTTATAAACTGTTTGAGTGGGAGTTAGTTATTCTTTCTAATAAAAACGGTTATTGATACTTTTTTCATGGTTTTTTATCTATAATTTTTATAAGTCTTTCTATTTGTGAATCTTTTTTATTCAGTATATCTTCTATCGTTGTATAAACTTCGATATCAGGGGACAGTCAGTCCTTCAGATCTTTATTAATGTTAGGCCTCATCCATTTTTTGGGAATACATAAGATTTAAATCCTGGAATTGGTAGTTGAAATCTTAAAATGTCTCCATAGCTGGATGGTTGGTTTGCTGTTGGATCGCCTATTATTGTTCCTAATTTATTATCTTTTATAACTACTGCAAACCAGTTTCCAGTAAAGGTGTAAGGTGAACATATATTTTACCGTTGTATATTAAATCGTGATTTTGAATTTTTTTGTTAATAATAACTCTTTCTGGATGTAAAAGTCAAGATAAAAATGCATAAAAAAGGGAAAATAAAAATGTACAAAAAAAGGATTATTATTGTTGTTGTTTAGATATTATTGCTTAAAAAAATTAGAGAAAAATTCAAGTTTTTCCTTTATGGGCTTTTCCTTTAATTAAGATTACGTGGGAATGGTGTAATAGTCTATCTAATATTGCTTGAGATAGTACAGGAGAAACAAATATCTCGCTCCATTCTGAGAACGGAGTATTGGTTGCTGTTATTGTTGAATGTTTTTCATATCTTTTTGAGATTAGTTGGAAGAATATATTTGCTCCATCTCTATCTATTGGTAAATATCCTATTTCATCTATTATTAATACTTTGTATTTTGCAAAGTGTTTAAGTCTTACTTCTAATCTATTTTCTTTTAGAGCTTTTTTCAATTGAGCTATTAATTCTTGGAAATGTATAAAATATGTTGAATATCTATGTTTTGCACATTCTATTCCTAATGAAACTGCAAGATGCGTTTTACCAACTCATGGAGTACCTACAAATAATATATTTTCATTATTTTCTATAAATATTAAGCTTTTTAAATCTAAAAGTAGTTTTCATTAATTTTTAGATTAACTATTTTTCCTATGTATTCTATTGGAAAGGAGTATTTATTCCCTTTGTAGTATATTTTTGTAGTATATTAATGAATCTTTTTGGAGTGGTCTACATATGATTCAATGATGTGTCTTCTTGGCAAGGGGGATAAATACTCTTTTTCTTTTTGAAATAACAATAATGGTGGAACATTTGTTGCTTGATTTAATTGTGTGTTGACTTTTTTATTTATTCTCCTAATTATATCTTTTAGTTCTTCCTCACTTTCAAAAGCGTAATCATATGCTAATAACCAATTTAAAAATTTATTTGCTAACTCTACTTTCCCTTTGGTATATGAGTGTCTTGGTTTACATAATTTAATTTTAAACCCAAAATCTGCTGCAAAAGCTTCCATCTTGTTGTTTATTTTTCTACCACTTTCAGTAATGTCAACAACAGATTTCATATTGTCAAATAATATCTCTTGAGGAACACCACCTGTAGTTTTAAATGCATTGATTAAACATTCAAAAATATCTTGTTGTGTCTTGCTTTGTCTGTATTCAAAGTAACAGTATCTTGAATATCCCAATTTGTAATTAAATACATTTACCACAAATTCTTCACCACTCTTTGAATGTAACCTCATATTTTCTTTCCAATCTACTTGAGCTTGAATACCAGGTAAAGTTTCAAATCTTGGGTGTCCTTTAGAAGCTTTCTCTGATCTCAACACCTTCCTTTTTACATATTTCCTAAAGTTTGAATATGTCCCTACCACTCCCCCTTCTTCATCTCTTAATCTTTCATATGCTGTTCTAATCGTGATACCTTTAATTGACATTAACATCGATATCTTTTCAAAATATTTATCTAACTTTCTAGATTTGTTCATTTCCAGTATTTCTTTACTGTCCTTCTGTTTATCCCGTATAGCCTGGCTAATTCAGAAAAGTTCGGCCTTAAATCCATCCCCCTTAACATTTCCAAATGTTGTTTGACTTTTTCCATCTCTGGTATCCCTCCTTCCTTTGGAAGGATACCATTTATGTACATTTTTGCGCATTTTTATTTTCCTCTTCTTGGCCATTTGTATTTTACCATTTACATCTTTGGTTTTTGCGTAATATTCGGTAATATGTGCTTCTTGAAATCCATACTATTTTACACAATATTTTAATGCTGAATTCTTTGTTTAGTTGGTTTATTACTTCAATCTTTGTTTTTTTATTTCTTTTTCTTCAAGTATCTTTTTCATAGAGAGCTTCAAATATGCATTCTCAGCTTTCAACTTTCCATTTCTTCTTCTAAAGTTTCCTTTTTTGGCCTACCCCTTTTTAGTTCAACAGTAAGATAGTTGTTAATCTACAAACGAACTCTGCTTTGATCAATACCCAAAAGAGAAGAAATGGTTCTTTTTGGAAGTTTCTCTTCAAAGTGAAGTCTAATGACTTCTTATCTTAGTTTAGAATAATATTTCTTAAATTTCTGCCCTTTTTTGTCAAAAAAATAACCCCCCTCGTTGGTTTTATTGTACTACTTCGGGGTGCTTTTTTTATTGTTTCATTTTTAATAATATGATTAAAAGCTATTTTAATTTTTCTTTTTTTACATTATTAAAAACTACGGGCTTATTTTTGATTATAAAGTAGAGTAATGTTAATCTTTGTTTTCCATCAATGACCAAATAAGTTGGCTCTTTTTTTCATTAGGGGTTATAGCTCTGTTTTTGGATTGTTGATTGGATTTAGCTATTTTCTATAGTATTATGATTCCTACAGATAGACCTTTGTATAGAGAAACTAATAAATCTCTAACTTTTGTTTTGTTCAAAACAAAAGGTCTTTGAATGTCGAATAATGCTATATCTTCGGTGTCGGTTAAAGATAGCAAGTTACCTATTTGTCAATGCGTTAGAGCAAATAGCATATTTACATTGGTGTTATTTTGTATTGTAATCTTTTTATACATAAATAATTAATATAATTTGTATGTTATGTTTTGTAATGCTTCTACTATGATATTATACATTAATTAAGTCGTTTGAAAAAAAGTTTTTAATAAAAAATAAGTATATTACAAAGTCGATTTTCTTTCGGAAAAATATTTTTTTTTGAAGCTACAGCTATATATAAATATAACCAAGCAGAAATACCATTTAAGAAGTATTTAAGTGGTGTATTTATATTGTGTTTAACGATATTGTTACATTGTTGAAATTGAAATATATTGATTCTTTGTTATTATAAAACAGTGTAGTTTTTTTATAAAATATTTGTCACAATTCTTTTAAATAGGAGGTATAAAGTATGAATAAATTATTTAAAGTACGGGTAGTAGCTTTATTAGTTCTTCTTGTTTTCACCACGGGTTTGTATTTTGGTGAAAACGTTTCTTTGAAAAATTATGTGCTTGTAACTGTAAATTCGAAAGTTAAAATTATGGATTTTAGTGATCCAATGTATCCAGAAGAAGTTAGCCAATTTTATGCAAAAACTGCTAATAGATCATACGTTAATGGAAATTATGTATATGTTACAGCTAAAAAAAATGGTCTTATGATATTTGATATATCTGATTTAACAAATCCAAAACAAGTTGCAACTGTTAACACTAATGGTGAAGCATATGCTCTATATATAAGAGATAATTACGCCTATGTCGTAAATAAAAAAAGATTTTTTGTAATATTTGACATATCTAATCCTGAAAGTCCAAAGCAGATTAGTCAGCTTGAGTTATTAAGTAATACTAATTCATCTATAAGAATGGCGGATATATGGGTTGAAGGAAAGTATGCATATGTAGCTTGTAAAGGTGATGGTTTTGCGATAATTGATGTATCAAATCCTAAAAGTCCAAAATTAGTTAGAATAATTAATAATAAAGAGTTCTTTGATAATGACAGCGACTCGTTTGCAGTAACAGTTGGAATATACGCAAAAAAAGATTATCTGTATATGATAGATTGGAGATTTGAGTTAGTAGTATATAAAATATCTAAGCCTACAAAACCAAGACCAGTTACAAATCTTGAACTTGGAGAAGGCTCTGTTAATGATATATTTGTGAAAGGAAAGTATGCGTATATTTCACTTAATAAAGGTGTTGCAGTAGTTGATATATCTAACCCTAAAAAACCAAAGAAAATTGTAATGTACAAGACTAATGATTCTGTGCCAGGAAAAGTATATGTCTTAGGAAATTATGCATATGTTCCAGTGGGGTATAAATTAGAAATAGTTGACATATCCAATATAAAAAGACCGAAGAAAGTTAAAACTCTTAAATTAGATGGATATGGACCGCGCGTAACTGGTTTAGGTGAATAATAAAAATAAATATAAATATTTCAAAAAAATGGCTTCGGTGAAGTTCCGAAGCCATTTTTTTAATAATATGATTTATTAAGTGCGTAGTTAAAAGGGGTTAAATCTTTCACATGTATGTGTTCAGAATGACAAGAAAAGGAAATACATCTTAAAATAACAAAAGATCAGGGTGTATTTTAGAACGACGGGAAGATCTAGCGAACTTCAGAATAAGAAAAGAATAAGCTTCCTTGGAATAACAAGCGAATATGTTTCTGAATATACCTGAAAAAAAGTTTTGAAAATCGTTGGAAATTTCAATTTTTCTCTTATAAACGAGCAGTCAATCTTGGCAAAAGTATGGCTAGAACTGTTGGTCTTGTACTTCTGTCAACATCAGCTTCATTTTATATGGAAATAATTAGTGGAGTGGAAGATATTCTTTCTGCTAATAACTATTATAGCTTTTTATGACATTTGAAACTTTAAATAATAAAGAAACAATTTGTAAAAAAATCGTTTATTATTAGAAAAAAAGCAAGTGGATGAACTTATCGTTTTTGATCTAGAAGCGTGTGAGGCTTTTGCACATCAAATGTCAGAAATTAAGAAACCATGTGTATACCTTGAAAAAATATTCAAAAGTTTCAATATATACGGTCTCATTTGATAATGAAATTTGAAGTTTGCTTATTATGCAATACTTCTTGGAAGCTCATGGCTTCGAAAAAATAGTTTTTGTTAGGAGTCTTTTTGATAGTTATCATGTTCTGTAGAGATTAGAAAGTTATAGAAGAAAACTTTTAAAATAGTGGAATAAAGTATGATGAGTCGTTTGTTTTTTTGGATAATTTTACAAAAGAGGACATGGAAAAAGTGAGTGAGGCTATTTGTTCAATCAAACCTGAAGCGATTTTTGCTTCAAACGATGAAATAGATTTTGGATTTGGTTACAATTCAAAACAACTTGGCTATTTACCTACTGATATACATGCTATAGTAGGTTTTGATGATGATCGTTGAGTCTTACAACAGTGCAACAACCAATGTATGATATTGTGAGAATAACGACTGACATAACCTTTGATAGACTTTCGAATGTTAAGCAGAAAATGCCAATAAAAGTTAAATTTCATACAAACGTTCTTATAAGAAAATCTTGTGGGTGTTTTAAGAGTGATTTTTAAACAACGTATATGCAACCATAGTTTATTTTATAAAAAGGCATAGATATATTTTTGATACGAATACTTTTTTGATGATTGTCGCGAATACATAATAAAATGCCAAAAACACCATGCCATTGGATAAATTTTATTTCTAATGGGAATTAGCAATTTCAAAATTGAATAAAATAACAAGATGGGGCCTATTATAAAAGATGATTAGAGGAAATATATTTACATTCGTGATGTTGTTTCTGCGATATTCGGTTTCCTTTTCTCATGATTAAAGATATTTGCTTCAGGAGAAAACCTAGTTGAAATTTGGATTCTCGCTTTAAAAAATGAGAAAGAAGTTGAAAGAAAACTTATTTGAGTCTTTTCAAAAAATAAAGAGATATAATTGTTATGTGAAAAATTAAATAAAAAACTATTTGGATAACTCTATTAAATTGTACAGCACAAATTTTGCATATACACACAGTTTTGGCATTTTAAACAAAAAAGTTCTATCTCTATTTCCAAATATATTTTTCACTATTTTTATTATCTGTTCTATTTTGTACTTGATTTTTTGATAATTTTCTTTGAACTTTCATAGTTCTTTTTTTCCCACACACGATATGTATTTCATAGTTTGATTGTTGTCTTTTTTTATATGAAAGATAAAACGTGTTTGAGTATTTAATACTTTGAAGCTATACCAAAGAGACGTGTGAGAGGGTACTTTATTCTTTATATTTTGTAATAATGCTTTCAAAAGAACTTGTAAAAAAAGAGAAAACAAATCATGGGTTCTGTGTATTTTCGTGGTTTATCTTTCTTTTTAGAATATTGCAAAATAAATTTGTAAAATTCTTTGTTGAATTTATAACTTCATCTTTCCCTTTTTTCCTTTTTTGAACGGGCTTGCTTGAAAAATTGACTTAAGTAAAAAATTTTATTATACTTGTGAATAGGAAGGGATGAGATATGTGGTAATTTCATATTATATGTATGTGGGATTTTCGATACTTTCAAATATTTTATATTTTTTCTATAAAGATCTTGCAGAAGTTTTTTTGGGACTTTCATCAATCTCTTTTTTGATTTTTTTGTATGTAATAGGCTTAAAAATTAAAAGAGAGTTAAAGATAAATGTTTTATCCATTTATTATATTGTTTTAAGTCTTGTAATTTTTTCCTTTTTTCCGCTTTATTTGACATCTTCTATTTTTACGTATTTCTTTTCGCAAACTCTTGCTTTACTGTTTGTGCTTTTATACTTAAAATTGATTTTGAGCGTTTTAAAGTCAAGACTATCTATTTTTAATTTAATTTTGTTTTCTATATTAACATTCGGAATATATTCTTATGTGTTTTTTTATAAATTAATAAAAGAAATTAAGAAAAGTTTGACCTGATAAAATAATTGAGTTAAAATATACATGTAAAGTGAATAATTTCCCGAGGGGAGCTCCATATTCCGGAGCTGAGAGGAAGGTGGAAACCTTCGACCCTTAGAACCTGAACCGGGTAATACCGGCGGAGGGACTGGGAAAGAGAAAAAATGAAATTTTGCCCTCCGGTGGAGGGCAAAATTTTTTTAAGGAGGGATTTAAGATGTGGGATTTAGAAATTTCAAAAATTATAGTAGAGGAATTTACCGAGAAATTAAAAAAAAGTTTAGATGTAGATGTAGCAATTGTTGGAGGAGGGCCTAGTGCGTTAGCCGCTTCATATGTTTTATCGAAAAATGGGTTTAATGTGATAATTTTTGAGGAAAAAAATGAACCAGGAGGTGGAACATGGGGCGGAGGGATGTTATTTAATGAATTAGTTGTAGAGGAAGATGTTGAGTGGTTTTTAGAAGAGCTAGATATGAAATACAAGAAAACTAAAGGGTTTATTTCTATTGATTCCGTACATTTTGCTTCAGCTTTGTTGTACAATTCAACAAAAGTGGGTACAAAAATATTTAATAATGTTTTTGTAGAAGACGTTCTAATGAGCAAAGAGAGAATAAACGGTGTGGTAATTAATTGGGCACCTGTTATAAAACAAAGGTTACATGTTGATCCTATAACGGTAAAGGCAAAATATGTTATTGATGGTACTGGACATCCTGCAAGTGTAGTTAATATGGTTATAGATAGAAATTTATCAATTGACTTACCTCTAGGAAAAATAAGGGAGTTTCCTATGAATGCAAAAGAAGGTGAAAAATTTGTTCTTGAAAATACTAAAGAAATTTTCCCGGGGTTACTTGTAATGGGAATGGCCGCAGTATCTGTTGGGGGTGGTCCAAGAATGGGGCCAATATTCGGTGGTATGTTAAAGTCTGGAATTAAAATTGCAAATATTATTATCGAGAATATTGATGTTGAGGTGAAAGGATGACAATAATAGATGAAATAAAAAGTGGTAAGGTTCCTTCAATTCTTAATGAAATATCAAAAAAAGAAGGAAGAAGTATTGATTATCTTGTAAAAGGATTATTAGATGGGACAATAGTTATACCAAAAAATAATAATCATGTTTCTTTGAAAAATCCAATGGGGATAGGAAATGGTTTAAAAATAAAAGTTAATGCAAACATCGGTACTTCTTTGGGATATGATAACTTTGAATATGAATTAAAAAAATATAAAACAGCGAGAGAATATAAAGCAGATAGTGTAATGCTTCTTTCTACATGGGGAGATTTGGATTTTCAACGCAAAGAATTATTGAAAATTTCAGATATTCCCGTAGGGACTGTTCCAATTTACGATGCAGCGGTCATAGCATATAAGGAAAATAGGAATGTTGTAGATTTTTCGGAAAAAGATTTTTTAAAAATATTTGAAAAACATGCAAAACAAGGTGTAGATTTTGTTACTTTGCATGTTAGTATTACAAAAGATATTGTAAAAAAACTAAAAAAGTCTAGTAGAATAATGAAAATAGTAAGTCGTGGCGGTTCTATTATTGCAGGTTGGATAATTAAAAATGGATTTGAAAATCCGTTTTATAGATACTTCGATGAAGTTTTAGATATTGCTAGAGAATATGATGTTACACTGAGTTTAGGAGATTCTTTAAGGCCCGGGAATTTATTTGATTCATTGGATAGGTTACAATTAGAAGAGTGGTTTATATTTGAAGAGTTAGTTGAAAAAGCTCGAAGTAAGAATGTTCAAGTAATACTGGAGGGGCCTGGACATGTTCCAATTGATCAAATAGAGTCTACTGTTGAATTAATGAAAAAGTATGGGAAAAATGCTCCAGTGTTTTTACTTGGGCCAATAGTTTTAGATTTTGCGCCTGGATATGATCATATTACCTCATCGATTGGAGCAGCAATTGCCGCAAAAAGTGGAGCGGATTTTATTTGTTATGTAACTCCCTCGGAACATTTGTCATTGCCTTCTGTTGAAGATGTAAAATTAGGAGTTATTTCTTCTAAAATTGCGGCAATGGCTGTAGATTTTTCAAGAGGAAAATTTATTGAGGAAAATTATAAAGTGGCTATTTCAAGAAAAAGCTTAAATTTTGAAAACATAAAAGAAGTTGTTTTAGACAAGGAGATAGTTGATAAATATTTAAAGAATAGACCATTTCACGGGAAAGGTTGTTCAATGTGTGGACCATTTTGTTCATTAAAAATTGTAGAGGAGTATTTGAAAGAATGAGAATAGGAGTTTCAACGAGTGTTATAAGGAGTGATTTTAGATTTTTAAAATATTTTTTGGAAAAATTCGAAGATTTAGATTTTTATGAATTAGGATTTTTGAGTCCCTTATTTGTGAATAACTTGTTTAATTTGAAAAAGTCATTTGGAATACATGCTCCATTTATATTTAAGATGAATTTTCATCCTAAATTAACGTGCAATGATTATCATGAAACATTTAGGAAGATTAGGCAAAGTGCTTTTATGGCCAAATATTTATCTGCCAAATATTTAATAGTACATTATCCAGATACATTGCAATTGCAAGATTGGAAAGATAATTTTAAATTATTGAATGAATTAAAAGGTATTATTAAGATTAGGATTGAAAATACATTTGGGAATAAATATTTTTATGCGGCAAAAGATTATAAATTTTTATGCGAAGAACTGGGGTTAACCATGTGTGTTGATATTGGACATCTTTTACTTGATGAAAGAATAAATCCATTTGAATTTATAGAAGAATTGTCAGATTTTGTAGAAGAATTTCACGTGTATTATGCAGATGATAAGACTTATAAAAAATGTCATCATTTACCGTGGTCTGATAATGAAAAATACATAAATTTGTTAAATTTTATAAAAGAATTTGATGTGGATATAGTAATTGAAGCAACACCAGACTGCAAAGGGTTAAATAGACTTTTGAATTTCTGGAGGTGAATTATGAAAAAATTACTAATAATTTCAGGATTTGATCCTTCGTCAGGTGCTGGTTTAATACAAGATGTTGGTATTGCTACTGCTATGGGAATGAGTGTATATTCAGCAGTCAGTGCATTTACCAAACAAACGCTCGAAAAGACATATAATGTAAAATTTAGAGAAATTTCAGAAATTTTAGATGAGATAGAGTTATTAGAAGATGTAAGTGTGGTAAAAGTTGGAGTAGCACAACCTAAAATAATAAAGGAATTGAGAAATCTTTTTAAAAATTCAACAATTGTTTGGAATCCGGTTTTGGAATCTTCAAGTGGATTTAAATTTTTGGATGAGGAAGAAGTAAAAAGATATATGAAATTTGCAGATTATATTGTTGTTAATAGCGTTGAAGCAAAGAAAGTTGGAATATTTGATAATATGGTTATTACAGGTGGACATGAAAATACGGAGATGATAGAAATAAAATATAAAGGTAAGGTTTTTCAACATGAAAGGATAAGAGGTAATTTTAGGGGGACAGGTTGTGTGTTTTCAACATTGTTTTCTTCGCTTTTGGTTTTAGGATATACTCCTGAAGAGTCGATCAAAAGGGCATCGGAAATTTTGGTTAAAGTTTTGAAAAGATCTAAAAACAGAGTGCAGGTTGAATTATTAGCAAGAGAATGGCAAAAAGTTGAAGTCTTAGATGAATTAAATAGTATAGTAATGGATATTATGGAAATAGGTCATTTGACTATTCCAGAAGTTGGACAAAATATTTCGTATGCATTACCTTGGGCGAAAAGTGAAGAGGAAGTGGCAAAGTTTCCCGGAAGAATAAGGTTGCTTTTTGGCAGGCCTCATTTTTTAGGTGATGCAACTTATAAGGGGAAATCTCATACTGCAAGAATGACACTGGAAATGATGAAAAAATTCCCTTATATAAGGTGTACGACAAATATAAAATTTAATGAAAAATACGTAGAAAAAGCAAATAAAATAGGTCTAAAAGTGTATGAGCATTTTAGAGATTTAGAGCCTAAAATGGTAAAAGAAAAAGAAGGGCAGTCTTTGAGATGGGGAATTGCAAATATTATACAAGATTTAGATAAATCACCTGATATAATATATGATAAAGGTTTTTGGGGAAAAGAAGCAATGATAAGAGTTTTTGGAAGAAATCCTAGAGAGGTTATTGAAAAGGTAAAAAGTGTAATTTTTTAAAAAAGACTCCTTTATAGTTAAATATTGTTTTTTATTTATTGAATTTGCCTTGTTTTGTGGTATTATATATTTAGGCAAACTAGAAAAAGGAGGATTTCTATGAAAAAAATTGCAGTTATGACTAGCGGTGGAGATGCTCCAGGAATGAATGCTGCTATACGTGCTGTTGTTCGTTATGCTGTAAAAAATGATATAAATGTTTTAGGTATTCAAAGAGGTTATGCTGGGTTATTGGATGAAGATTTTATAGAAATGGATTTTGCATCTGTTGGGGGAATAATGGAAAAAGGAGGGACTATCCTAAGAAGTAGTAGATGCCCTGAATTTGTAAGAAAAGAGACTAGAAGGGAAGCAGCATCAATTCTTGCAAAGCATGGAATAGAAGGATTGATTGTAATTGGTGGAGAAGGTAGTTTACATGGTGCGATGTTTTTAGAAGAGGAACAAAAGGTGCCAGTTGTAGGAATTCCAGGAACGATAGATAACGATATTGCAATGACTGATATGAGCATTGGAGTAGATACATGCTTAAACACTGTTGTTGATGCTATACAAAAATTAAAAGATACTGCATCATCACACGAAAGGGCATTTATTGTAGAAGTTATGGGACGTTCATCTGGTTACATTGCTACAGTGGCCGGTTTAGTTACTGGTGCAGAAGCTATAGTAATCCCAGAAATCCCAGTTAATTATGAAGCCCTTGGAAATAAAATCTTGAAGGAAAGAGAAAGGGGAAAAATTAATTGTATAGTTGTAGTGGCAGAAGGTGCGGCAAGTGCTTATACAGTTGCAAGACATCTTGAACATAGAATAGGATATGAGACTAGAATAACAATATTAGGACACATTCAACGTGGGGGTTCCCCTACTGCTTTTGATAGATTGTTGGCATCTAGAATGGGAGTTGCAGCTGTTGAGTTTTTAAAAAGGGGTCAAAGTTATGTTATGATGGCTTTACAGGGAGGAAAAATCGTTCCAGTAAAGCTCGATGAAGTATTAAAACAAAAGAAGTCATTGAATATGGAATTAGTGGAATTGACGGCTTTATTGTCATGAGTGTAATAAAGTTTAGTAATGGATATGTTTGGGAAGATAATAAGTTTGTAAAAAAGAATTTTTTTGTAGAGGAAAATAAGTTTGTTTTCCCAAGAAGTTTTGATGAGGAAGTTAACCTGGAAGGGAAATATATCCTTCCAGGTTTTTCTGATTCACATGCACATATTTTAGGTGTAGGAATAAAAAAATTAACTTTAGATTTGAGCGATGAAAATTTTGAAAAAATTCTAGATATAGATAGTGATATAATTTTAGGAAGAGGCTGGGAAAAGATAGATAATAAGGAATTTTTTGATACATGTAACTCTGCAGTTATTTTGATCAGAAAATGTGGCCATGTTGCATTTCTAAATAAGAAAGCGCAAAGGCTTTTGAAAATTAACAATTATTATATTTTCGAAGATGAAATAGAAAAAATATGGGAATATATTCCTTCTGAATTTTTGGTAAGGGCTTTTAAAGAGGGGATAAATGAGTTTTTAAAACATGGGATTACGAGTGTACACTCAGATGATTTACATGGGATTCCATTTGAATTGTTAAAGAGACTTTTGAAAGAGAGTAAATTACGTGTATATGAAAAATTATGTACAAAAAATCCATGGGAATTTGGGTTTGGTAGCTATGGAATATCAAAAATTTTTGGTATAAAGCTTTTTGCAGATGGTTCATTAGGTGGTAAAACAGCATTTTTATCTAAAATGTATAAAAATGGTAGTGGTTTTGGTATTTTTACTTTGCCGGATAATTTTAGTGATATAGTGGAATTTGCAGAGAAAAATAACTTGCAAGTATGTGTTCATACAATAGGTGATGAGGCACTAAGTAGAACTATTGATTCATTTGGAAAGAAAACAGGCCATAGAATTATTCATGCACAATTTGTAAAAAAAAGGGACTTTGAAAAGCTATCTTCCTTTAGTTTTTCTGTACAACCTCATTTTTTCTTTGAAGATTTGAATTTAATATCTAGTGTTGATTTTAGTAATATACTTTTATATCCTTTTAGAAATATGTATGAAAATAATATTTTGATTTCTTTTTCAAGTGATGGACCAGTTTCACCAATTTCACCTTTATATGTAATTCAAGCTGCTTTAAAATTGGGCTTTTCCTTTAGCGAGTCAATCTCATTGTATACTGAATTTTCTGGAAAACTAATTGAAGAAAATATTGGGGTTATAAAACCCCAATATCTGGCTGATTTTATTATTTTTAAAGATAAAACGTTAAGAAATTTAGAAAAAGTTTTTGTAAACGGTGAACTTGTTTATGATACCTTAACTCTGAATCCATAAGTTTGTCCTACTTTCCTTTTTAGACCTTTTATCATACCTTTAACACATTCAATACAACTTGTATCTACTTCAAATAGACAAATTTTATTTGGGTACAGTGTATAGTGTGGTCTGTAGGGATTAGGGGTTAGATTTGGCATTATTACATTTGCCCCAGACTTAAGAGCCATTTGTCTTCCAAATGGATGAAGACTTCCCATAGCAGTGGTTGCAGGAATATTTGCAGTGGGAATTAATATTCGGGCAAGTGCTATAATTTTTAAGGTTAGTTTTAAATCACCGCCTTTTGCATTTTTCAAAGGAGTATTTGGATTTGGAATAAATGGGCCAATACCTATCATGTCTGAATCAAGTTCTTTTAAAAAGAGTAGATCTTTTGCTAATTCTCTAGCTCCTTGCCCAGGTAATCCAACCATGCACCCCGCTCCAACTTCATAGCCTAATTCTTTTAATTTAAAGAGATGTTTTTTTCTATTTTCAAAGGTATCATGTGGATGAAGGTTATTGTATAATTCTTTATCTGCAGTTTCGTGTCTCATTAGATATCTATCGGCACCGGCATCTTTCCAAATTTTATATTCTTTAAAATCTCTTTCCCCAATGCTTAGAGTTATAGCAACGTTAAGTGATTTTATTCTTTTTATTAGCTCTTCAATTATTTCAGTGGTATAGAAAGGATCTTCACCTGACTGTAAAACTATTGTTTTTATGTTTTTTTCTGATATTAATTTGGCTCTTCTAAAAATTTCATCAGGGCTCATTCTGTATCTTTTTATTTTATTATTTGGGGCCCTTAATCCGCAATATAAACAATCCATTTTGCAGTAGTTAGAAAATTCTATAATTGCTCTTATATGAATTTCATCACCTACGTATTTTTTCCTAATTTCATCAGCAAAAGATAAGATATCATCATCGTATTTGTTAGTAGATATTAAATATTCAAGTGCTTCGAGTGTAACATTATCTTTTTGAATTTTTTTCAGCATTTCTAGCATATTTTATCACCTCTAAAAGTAGTTTTCTTAAGTATGCATCATCTTTAGAATGGATATTTTCACAGAAAATAATATATTCATTATCTTCATAAAGTACTTCCGGTGGAAGATAATATTCGTTTCCCGCTTTTTCTATGAAACTTATTCTTTTACCAATTTTTTTGTTTATCCATATTTTACAATTATATTTCTTTGCTATTTTATTTAACAAATCTTTCAGTTTAAAATCTGACATCTCTCTCACCTTTGTCTATTTTGTTTAGACCATCTTTTACTGTTTCTTTTTGTTTTGTGTCAAGTTTTTCTATTTCCGTTTTTATTACTTTTTTTCCTATTTTATACGTTTTTTCAGAAGCATAATCATTTAGGTATTCATTTAATGTAAATAATGCATTTGGAGTACAAAATCTTTTTACAAAACCTGGAATTGCAAATTCCATGAAGTGTTCGCCTGTTCTTCCTGCTCTGTAACAAGCAGTACAAAAAGATGGGATGTAGTTTTCTTTTAAAAGTTCATAGATAACTTCATCTAATGTTCTTGTATCGCCAAGAATAAATTGGCTTTTTTTAATTACTTCTGGATCTTTTTCGGAATATGAACCAACACCTATGCTTGAGCCAGCATCAATTTGTGAAACTCCAAGTTTTAAAACTTCTCTTCTTATATTCATTGGTTCTCTTGCAGTTAATATTAACCCTGTATATGGCACAGCTAGTCTTAAGATGGCAACTATCTTTTTAAAATCTTCGTCGTTAACTTGATATGGAGGCCTTTTTGCTGTGGGAGTTCCAACAGCTGGTTCTATTCTTGGAAATGAAATTGTGTGAGGTCCTACTCCAAATCTTTCTTCAAGGTGAATGGTATGATAAATAAGACCCATAACTTCAAATTTCCAATCGTATAATCCGAATAAAGCTCCAATTCCAACATCATCAATTCCAGCAAGCATGGCTCTATCAAGTCCATATAGTCTCCATGCAAAATTAGATTTTGGTCCTCTGGGATGCATTTTTTTGTACGTTGGTATGTGATATGTTTCTTGAAATATTTGGAATGTTCCTATACCAACTTCCTTTATTATTTTATATCCTTCAACGGTTTGTGGTGCAGCATTGACATTTACTCTCCTTATTTCACCGTTTCCAACTTTTGTGTTATAAATATTATCAATTGTTTTTGCAATGAACTGAGGGGAATACATAGGATGTTCACCGTAGACAACTATAAGTCGTTTATGACCTTTTATTACAAGTGCTTTTACCTCATCTTTTAGTTTTTCTATAGATAGGGTTTTCCTAATAACATCTTTGTTTGAAATTCTAAATCCACAATATTCACAATCGTTTATACATTCGTTTCCTATATAAAGTGGTGCAAATAATACAATTCTATTTCCATATACTTTTTCTTTTAAATTTCTTGCTGCTTCAAAAATTTCTTCCCACAATTCATCCGAGTTGGCATTTAGTAAAGTTGCAACTTCATACGGTGTAAGCCTTTCTTTATTGAGGGATTTTTGGAGAATATTGCGTATTTTTTCACTTTCTGGATTTTTTGTAGATTCAAGTATGGAAAAAATTTCACCAGTGTTAATAAAAGTTTTCTCATTTTCTTTTTCTTTTACGAAAATATACATAATTATGCCTCCTTTTTTATTAATAAACTTTTTACTTTTACAGTTTTTAATTGTCCTAATTTTCCGGTAAAACTTCCAAGAGTATCATTATTTGCTTTGAAAAGCAAAAAGATAACAGCACTATTTTCTTCCTCAATAGGATATCCAACTCTTAATTTTATATACTTTGAGTAGTTATGTAATATCTCATTTACTTTGTCATATATATCGTTTCTGTTTCCTACCACAATATTTATAGAATAAAAATTTTCCATAAAAAAATCCCCCTTTCCAAAAATACCAAGGAAAGGGGGAAAAATCCCTTATAACTTTTCACCCCTTTCCTTGGTCTCAGGTAGCTCCCTCAACCTCAGAAAGGAACTATTTAATTTAGAAAGATTGCGTACTATTCAGCTGCGACTTTATTTTTAACTGATCTATCTGTATAGTGTGTATGTAACAACTCGTGAGCAATGTGACTATATGGTTTTTCAAGGAATTCTTCATATAGTTTTTGAACATCTGGGTTTTCATGTGATCTTCTAAGTGTACTAAGTTCATCTATTGAGTAAATAGCCATTGCACGTTTTTTGAGTATTTCTGGATCAAGGCTTTTTGGTTGTCCTCCGCCACCGATACATCCACCAGGACAAGCCATAATTTCGATAAAGTCGTAATATCTTCTTCCATCTCTCATGTCATCTAACAATTTTTTTACATTGGCTGTACCATGTGCAATTGCAATTTTAAGTTTTTTACCTTCAATATCAACTTCTGCTTCCTTAATGCCATTTAATCCTCTTACATTGTCGAATTCTAGCTTTGGTAGTTGTTTGTTTGTTATTATTTCGTATGCGGTTCTAAGTGCAGCTTCCATAACTCCACCGGTTACACCGAATATTGCACCTGCACCAGTGGAAGTGCCAAGCGGATTGTCAAATTCTTCATCTTTTAATCCGGCAAAGTTAATTTCTTTTATTTTTATTAATTTTGCAAGTTCTCTTGTGGTTATAACGTAATCTGTTGGCTGAATTTCTCTTCCATCTTCGAGTTTTATTTTTTGTTGAGGTCTTTTTATTTCATCTTTTTTGGCAGTACATGGCATTACAGATACCATAACAATATCTTCTGGATCTACACCAATCTTTTTGGCAAAATATGTTTTAACCACTGAACTCATCATCTGTTGTGGAGATTTAGCACTTGATACATTTGGGATAAATTCAGGATATTCCTTTTCAAGAAGATTTATCCAACCTGGGCAACAACTTGTAAACATTGGGAATGGTCCGCCTTCTTTTAACCTTCCAATTAACTCTGTTCCTTCTTCCATAATTGTAAGGTCTGCTGCAAAGTTTGTATCAAATACATAATCAAAACCAAGTTTTTTTAAGGATGCAACCATTTTCCCAGTACTGACCGAGCCAGGTTCCATTCCAAATTCCTCGCCTATTGCAACTCTAACAGATGGAGCAGTTTGGGCGACTAATATTTTTTCTTTTCTTTCAATTAATTTTAGTACTTTTTTCCAATCTGGAGTTTCATAAATTGCGCCTACTGGACACAAATACGCACATTGTCCACAAGAAATACAATTTGTTTCATAAACTGGTTTATCGAAGGCTGTTTGTGGAATAGTTTTATAACCTCTTTCAACCATTGAATAAATATTCATCCCTTGAATTTCGCTACAAACCCTTACACATCTTTGACATTTAATACATCTTGAAAGGTCCCTTTGGATTGAAGGACTACTATTATCAAATACCTCAGATAAATCTGTGGGATTAAAAATAGGTCTTACATCGTATTTGTGAACTAATTTTTTAAGTTCACATCTTTGGTCAGCTTCACAATACATACAATCATTCGGATGATTTGCCATTATTAATGAAAGATTAAATTTTATTGCATTTTCAACTCTATCAGAATTTGTCCTAATTTTCATTCCATCAGCTATTTTAGTGGTACATGCTGGTTGCAAAGTTCGTGCTCCCTCAATTTCTACTATACAAATTCTACATGCACCGATAGGTTCAAGTTCAGGATGGTGACATAACGTTGGAATTTGTATCCCCAACTTTTCCGCAGCTTCAAGAACAGTTATCCCGTCTGGTACCTCAAACTCTTTCCCGTTGAGAAAAATTTTTGCCATCATATCCCTCCTCTAGTTTATTAACATAAACGATATTTTTCACATTCTTATCCGAAAAATGATAAAGAAATATTATAACCTATATTTCTTCAAGTAAATTATATCACAAAGTATTTTAAAATGAAAAAACTTAAATTTGTGAATTTGTTAAAAAAATCCTAATATTTAACTCTATATTTAAATAATCTTTTCTATTAAAAATACCCAGACAGGTATAGTAAAAGCAGAAAATAATGTAGTAATTGCAACAGTAAAACTAATGTCGGAAGAGTCGCCAGTTAAAGCATCTATTAGGATAACACTGTTTATAGCAGTTGGCATAGCACTTTCTAATATAAATACCTTTCCTAAGTTTTTTTCCATGTGAAAGATAATCACATAAATTAGTGCAAAAAAAGGATAAATAAATAACCTAATTAGTGTAGTTGATAACAATAATTTGTGGTTTATTTTATTTATTGTAATTTTTGAAAGGGATAAGCCAACAAATAAAAGTAACACTGGTATAGCTGCATTTTTTAATAATAAAATTGTTTCTAAAATTGGCTTTGGAAAATTTCTATAATTTATACCAAGTAATGACAAGATATATGCAAGTATTATTACATATATGTATGGAAGTTTAAATGTATTTTTTAAACTTATTTTTTTGTCAAGAAACATTGGAACAAATATGGAACCCAAGATCATATTAATCACAGAATATATAACACCATATGATAAGGCTTTTTCACCCCAAACGGATAACAAAATGGGGTATCCTAAGTACCCCGTATTTATATAAACACTATTTGTGAATAAAAGTGATTTGTTTTCTTTGAATGGCAAAGATATAAAATAGAATATTATAAATAGTATTATTATACCGCTACCATATGTTTTCAGTTGTGATAGTGATGGTGGATAATCGTTGATAAAAGTGAAAGTTAACGTATTTGCCATTATCCAAAGAGAAATCTTTGATAAGATTTTAATGTCAAACGGAAAAATTTTACCAAAGAGGAAGCCAATTAAAATTATAACAAACGGAGGTAAGATATTAAAAAGTATCATTTTTCATTTCTACTCCATATTATTTCATTTTTGTACTTTATTTCTTTTATTTCTTCAGGATAATTTAATTTATTTCTTTCCAAAATTTCTAAAATCAAATCTATGGGTAATGATGTTTCTACCCAAATTTCTTCAACTGTTACAGTTTCTATTCCACTATTTGCAAAGTTACTCAAAACTTTAGAAAGTGCTTTTTCATATCTCTCCCAAGTAATATTGTATTCTTTCAACTTTTTATTTTCCATTTTTTTCATCCTCCTTTAATTTTTCATATGCAATTTTTGCTGCAAGTTTTTCAGATTCTTTTTTTGAAGTTCCTTTTGCTTTTGAAAATATTTTGCCGTTTATTTTTAGTATCGTAAAGAATTTATTTCCCATTACTGTAGTTTCATATACAGGAAGTTGCTTGAATTTTTCTTGGGTTATCTCTTGAAGTTTTGTTTTGTAGTCAAATATTCTTTTACCAGAAAGAAAAATTTCTATATATTCCTTAAATATATCTGAAAATAGATTTTCTATAGTATATAAGTTTTTCTTTGAATCTAAATATACAGCCGCAATTAAAGATTCAATTACATCAGCTAAGATGGATTTTTTCTCAGAACCTCCACTTCTTTTTTCTCCTTTTCCAAGGATTAAAAATTTTCCTATGTTTAATTTTTTTGCAATTTCGTATAAAATGTCTTCACTTGTAACTGCAGATTTTATTTGAGCCATAGCACCTTCTGATAGATTTTCATAATTTTCATACAAAATTGTACAAACTAATAAGTCAATAACAGAATCCCCCAGAAATTCTAATCTTTCATAAGATTCTTTTCTGTGTTCATTTGCGTATGAAGTATGTGTTAAAGCAGTGAACAAGAGTTCTTTCTTTCTAAATTCGTATCCAATGATATTTTCGATTTCTCTTGTTCGAAATTTTCCCATTCTTCCACCCCAACTACATGAATAGTTCTAAGCTTATTATTTTTGGATTCTTTCCAAACTACTTTTATAGGTACTGCAAATTCGGGTTGCAGTTTTCCTTTTTCGATCCAATATTTTGAATTTTCTACCCTGTAAATAGATGGGTTGGCTAAAACTTTCAAAATTAATGGTTTGTTTGCAATTATAACTTCATCAATTACGTCAAGTGCCTCTATTTTTTTTCCAATTTCTTCGATATTGTTTACCATAGGTTTAACGTTTATTATGGCTATATTTTTTGAAAGTGGTCCGATAATTTTTACATTTGCAAGTTCTAAATTCTTTGGAACGTTTTCAAGCAAAATCTCATTTGCTAAGTCAACAGCTTTGCCATGATAATTCATATTTGTCATAATTTTTAATAAATGTTTTAATTTGCATCCTTCTCTTTTAGCGTTTTCTCCAATCCTTTCAAGTTTGAATGAATAATAATTAAGAATTTCTTTTATTTCTTTTTTATTGAGGTCACCAAGTGGTGCGTAAAGCCCGCTGAATAATTTTAAACCAGTTTTTCCCCAACTGTCACTTTGATTAGAACCCGTAACGACTAGTATGTCTTTTGCATAGTTTTTTACCGTATTCATTTTTACTGACTTTGTACACATATTACAGGATGGTCCATTTTTCCAAATTTCTTTTTGATATAGGGATTCTAAAAATGTTAACTTTAATCCCATTTTATTTGCCGCTTTTTTAACAATTTGGATGCTTTTTTTGTAAGTAAATGGTCCATAAACAACATTTACCAATTCCACCTTTTCGGGCCCCAAAGCATCTTTACAAAGAAGAGCTGCAACTGTACTGTCAAGTCCTCCTGAAAAAGCTACAATTACTTTGTTATTACCCACAGTTTTTCTAATTTCATCTATTATGTTTTTTATTTTCTTATTTAAAATACTAATCATTTATCCCTCCTTTTTCCAATTCATGAATACTCCTTATTTTTATTCGTTTTTTATTTTTTTCAAGTAGCAAAAAATCCGGAAAAATTTTGATTATTTTGTAACCTTCGATCTTATCTCCTTTTTTAAACATTAAATTTTTTTTCCATTTGATGTTTAATAGTGGAGAAAATAAAGAGAATAACAGAAAATTCTTGTTGTATTCTTTTATAAATAATTTTAAAAAATCATTTGGGTTGATTTTTTTATTTTTTATGTGATAAATTGAAATCCCATTTTTTGGTACATCATTATTTATGTTTATACCTATACCAATTATAATACATTTTATTTTATTGTTAAATGATATTGCTTCTGTTAGAATTCCAGAAAGTTTTTTGGAATTAACATATATGTCGTTTGGCCATTTGATTTTGGCATTAATATTTAGATTTTTTAGTACATTTAAGATTACTATGGAAGATAATTTTGTATAAAAGTTTGGTTTTTTTAAGTTCCTTTTTACTAATATAGAAAACCAGAGTCCACCTTCATTTGACTCCCAATTTCTTCCGAGTCTACCTCTTCCATTTGTCTGGATTTTTGAAACAACAATAGTTCCATTTTTTAATTTTTTATATGAATTCTTTAGATAGTCATTTGTACTGTTTATTTTTTCAAAATGTATAATTTTGTTACCTTTTAGCATTCAAATACCTCCAAATTAATTCTTTATAAAATATAGTAGAAAGTAGGAGATATATTATAACTGCTATGAGTATTTGGATTAAAAAATGAAGGTTTTTAAATGGAATAATCCCCAAAGTCATTATAAGACTATTTAAGAGTATTTTTAAACAATCCTTTATAGGGAATATTTTTATATATAGTATTAAATACATTGCTCCAATAATTCCAGCAATACTTGTAGCAAATGCTACACCTATTGGCCCCCACTTCATTCCAAAAATTAAATCTAAAATTATATTTGAAAAAGAGACTATTAAAGTTGCGTAAAAGGGAATCTTTGTGTTTTTTATTGCATGAAAGCTTCTGGAAAGAGTTGAATAAATACCATAGAAAGGTAAGCCCAAGGAGTATGCAATTAAAACCTTTGAAGTTATTGCTGTATCGTAAGCGGAAAATTGTCCGTGTTGATAAAAGAATTTTATTATCTCAAAAGAAAGGTAGATCAATCCAAATGTTGAAGGAATGGTGAGTACTAGTGTTGATTTTAACGCATCATTTACGTAATTTTTAAAAAGGTGTTTTTCATTTGATATTTTTGAGAGAACTACTGTAGAAACGGAAACTGCAAATAAACCATACGGAAGCATATAAAACCTAGAAGCGTATTGCAAATAAGAAATGCTTCCTTCACTAAAAAAAGAAGAAACATTCATATCAACAACGGTATTTACTTGAGAAATAGTCATTGTAAAAAAGGTAGGAATAAAATATTTAATAAATTCTGGAAAGTATTTTAATGTAAAATAATATTTATGTGAAAAAAATGATTTTATTAAACTTAAAAACATAAGTATACTACCAAAGAGGAAGCCGAATGTTGGTGCAAGTATTCCATATTTTTTTGATAAGAATATTCCAATGATTATAGCAATATTTGATAGACTTGGAGTAAGAGCCGGCCAGAAAAACTTGTCTTTTGTATTTAAAATTGAGTATAATATTGACCAAAGAAAGATAAAGTAAATGGCCGGAGCTGTTATTAGAAGTAGCTTTTTTGATAATTCTTTTGTTTGAATGGAAGCGCCTGCACCAAATAAATTTACAAAGACTGCCGGGAATAGATAAGTAAAAAGAAGCAGCAAAAAAATTATAATAGAAAAACCGTTTATTATAGAGGATAAAAACATGTCTTTGTTTTCTTTTTCGCTGTACAATGGTACAAAAGCAGAAGACATTGCACCCTCACCGAATACTTTTCTTAAGAAAAATGGAAACATTATAGCTATAAAATAAGCATCAAGTTGGTAAGAAACACCAAAGTATTTTGCAAAGAGTATGTCTCTAAATAATCCTAATATTCTTGAAAAAAATGTTGCTGTAGAAAATAAAATACTACTAACGAATATTGACATTTTTTCCTCCTTTTATTTTTTCAATAGATATTATAGCATTAATGACAATTTTAATCTATTTATGGTAAAATAAATCTAGAAATAATAAAAAGAGGAGGTGTTTGACGTGGTAGTACTTTATTCGGCACTTGTTATGGGAGTTTTAGGATTGGGATTTGGTCTATTTTTGGCGTATAGTAATGAAAAATTTAAAGTTGAAGTTGATCCAAGAATTGAGTTAATTACAAAAGTATTACCTGGAATAAATTGTGGGGCGTGTGGATATCCAGGCTGTGAAGGATATGCTTCAGCTATTGTAAAAAAAGGTGATGCAATTGACAAATGTCTTCCAGGAAAGAAATCGGGCGTTCAAGAGAAGATAAAGGAAATACTTGAAAAACAATGAAAAAGAATTTAAAAATAGTAGTTTGGCATTTTTCTGGATATAGGCTAGACGAAATTGAGAAAAAACTAAGTAACGATGAAGATGGAGAAAAAAATGATTTGTATTTTAAATTAGAAGATTGGCTTTCAAAGACTGAGAATTTTGTAGTAACCTATTTTGATGAATATTACCCGGAAAATTTAAAAAATGTGTGGAATCCTCCTGTTGTTTTGTTTGGAAAAGGGAAAAAGTCTTTATTATTAAAAAGGAGCTTTTCAATTGTAGGAACACGTATAGCAAGTTCATATGGTAGAAAGGTAGCATGTGAATTTTCTAAAAAGTTGAGTAATTATTTTGTGATTGTAAGTGGAATGGCAATGGGAATTGACGCGATAGCCCATAATTGTGCAAAGGAAACAATTGCGATTTTAGGAAGTGGTGTGGATGTTTGTTATCCTGAAAAAAATAGAAGAATATACGAAAGGTTAATTTTAGATGGTTGTGTTATAAGTGAATATTTACCGTGGAAAAGTCCAAGAAAGGAATATTTTAGAGAGAGAAATAGGATCATTGCAGGTATATCTGAAGGGACTTTGATAGTTGAGGGAAAATTAAAAAGCGGAACAATGATTACTGCAAGGTTTGCATTAGAGTTTGGTAAAGATGTTTTTTGTATACCTGGAAATATATACAATGAAAATGCACAAGGTCCAAATTACTTGATAAAAAATGGCGCATTTTTAGCAACAGGACCAGATGACATACTGGATTATTATATTTTAAGGGGTGTACTGTATGGTAATTGTTGAAAAAGTAGATGAAATGAAAAAAATATCGAGAAGTTTAAATGGGAAATCCATAGGTTTTGTTCCAACGATGGGTTATTTACACGAAGGACATCTTTCATTAGTTAGAGCTGCAAGAAAGGAAAATGATGTAGTTGTAGTGAGTATATTTGTAAATCCGACACAATTTGGTCCAAATGAAGATTACGATAATTATCCTAGAAATTTAGAAAGAGATTTGAAACTTTTGGAAAGTGAAAGTGTTGATTATGTGTTTATTCCTACAAATGAAGAAATGTATGAAAAAGACTTTTCAACATATGTTGAAGAAGTTTCTTTATCTAAATTTTTATGTGGTGCAAAAAGACCAGGTCATTTTAGAGGTGTTTGTACGGTAGTTACAAAATTATTCAACATAGTAAGACCTACGCGTGCATACTTTGGTCAAAAAGATGCTCAACAGTTTCGAGTATTAAGGAGAATGGTAAGGGATTTAAATTTTGATGTTAAATTGAAAGAGATGCCAATTGTTAGGGAAAAAGATGGACTTGCCATGTCTTCAAGAAACATATATTTGACCAAAGAAGAGAGAAAAGAAGCCACAAGGCTTTATAAATCATTGTTAAAAGCTAAAGAGCTTGTTAAATCAGGTGTGGTAGATGTGAAAATAATAAGAGATGAAATGAGAAAAATTCTTGAGCATCCACTTTTGAAAATTGATTATATTGAAATAGTTGATGAGGAAAACCTTATGCCAGTTGAAATAATTGACAGAAAGGTTGTCGTTGCCATTGCAGTATTTGTTGGAAAAGCGAGATTAATTGATAATATAATCATTGGAGGGTAAATGGATGATTTACAAAGTGATATATGGGAATCCGGATGTAAGTAGCGAAGCGGTTGTAAATGAAAAAAAGCTAAAGTTGATAGATCAAGAATATCTGAGAAATGTGATTTTTGATGATTGCCTTTTAAAAAAAGAAAAAGAATATTTGATATTAAGAATAAAGTTAAAGGATAAAAGAGGTTTTTACTTTGGCTTTGGCGATAAAGTTGGGCCTTTAAATAGAAAAGGAAGAAGATATATTTTTTGGAATACAGATGATTTTATTCATCATCCCGGGGCAGAACCTTTGTATAAGAGTTTTCCATTTTTTATTTACATCTCAAAGAACATGAAATTTGGAATATTTACAGATTATCCTGGTTATATGGAGATTGATCTAGATAGTGAAGGTAAAGGGGAAATAGAATTTAAAGTTAGAGGAGAGGGCTTTAATCAATATATTATTTTAGAAGAAAAGGTAAAGAAGATCTTAAAGCAATACCTGTATTTAACCGGTAAAAATGTGGCCTTTCCATTTTGGAGTTTGGGATATCAACAAAGTAGATGGAGTTATTCTTCTCAAAGTGAAGTTTTGCAAATTGCAAAGAAATTTAGAGATAAAAACATACCATGTGATGTTATTTGGTTTGATATCGATTATATGGAAGGGTATAAGATTTTTACTTGGAATAAAGAGAATTTTTCCAATTACAAGTTAATGTTAGAGAAACTTCATAATATGGGGTTTAAAGTTTCGGCAATTTTGGATCCTGGAGTTAAAGTAGAAAAGAATTATGAAGTGTTTGAAGAAGCCAAGGATAGATATTTTTTGAAAGATACTTCAGGGAAAGATTTTGAAGGAGCAGTTTGGCCTGGACGTGTTAGGTTTCCAGATTTTTGTGAAAATAAAGTTAGAAAATGGTGGGCAAGAAAAGTTAATAAGCTTTTGGAAGATGGAATAGATGGATTTTGGAATGATATGAATGAGATTGCAATTTTTGCAAGTGAAAAAGATATAGAGAATGCAAAAGAAAAATTAAAGAATATAAAATTAGAAGATGGAATAAAGGTTGCAAATGTAATTGGAGAAATTGGAGAGATAAAAAAAAGGGGAAGAGGGGATGAAATAGTACATCTTTCGGGAAAGAAACATTATAAGTTGAAAAATGTTTATGGTTTTAATATGATTCGTGCAACATTTGGAGGTTTTCCAAAGAACAAAAGAAAGTTGATAATTACAAGATCAGCGTATTCTGGAGTTCAAAGATATGGAGGAGTATGGACTGGGGACAACCACAGTTGGTGGGAGCATATACTTTTAGAAATTCAAAGAATAAACTCTTTGTCGATGGTTGGCGTTTTTAACTCTGGATTTGATGTTGGAGGATTCGGGGGTAATGTTGAACCAGAGTTAATGGTTAGGTTTATGCAGTTAGGAGTCTTTATGCCTTTGTTTAGGAATCATTCTGCTATTGGAACTAGGAGGCAAGAGCCTTGGAGTTTTGATACAGAATATGAGGAATTATTAAAAGATGTGATAGTTTATAGGTATAAACTAATCCCCTATTTATACACATCCTATATGTTAGGGATATTAGAAGATATACCACTTATTGCCCCAATTTTCTATCATTTTGAAAACGATGAAGAATCTTACCAGGTTTTTGATCAGTTTATGGTTGGAAAAAGCTTATTAGTTGCACCTGTGTATAATCCTGGTGTGACAAAAAGAATGGTTTATTTGCCTAAGAGAGCTTTAAATTTCAACAACAAAATTTTTGTAAGAAAAGGTTGGAATCTTGTGGATGCTCCTTTAAGCAAGATTCCGCATTTTATATTGGATGGTTCTATTGTATTTATGCAAGATGAGGTACAATACTTGAAAAATTCATATAATGATGTATTAACTGCGCACGTAGTAGCTTATAATGATAAAGCTGTTGGATATTTGTATGAAGATGATGGTGAAAGTTATAATTACAAAAAAGGATTATATAACTTATACAAAGTAGTCTACGATAAAGGAAATGTACAGTTTTTAACTAAAAGAAATGGTTTTTTACATAGGAAACGGAAAATTAAATTTAAAATTTACAGAAAGTCTGGTCTGGATGAATTTGAGTTAGAATTTTAGGAGGTGTTTTGATGAAAGATTTTAAAGAATGGAGTAAAGAGTTATTTGGGAGAAAATTAACAGTTCAATATGGAAAAGTTGCTAAACAATCTTCAGGTTCAGCATGGGTTCAATTTGGAGATAGTGTGGTATTAGCTACTGCAAATATTTCAGATAGAGTGATAGAAGGAGTTGATTTTGTCCCGTTAACTGTTGAATATCAAGAAAAATTTTACGCCGCCGGAAAAATTCCAGGTGGATTTATAAAACGGGAAGGTAAACCTTCTGAATCTGCAATTTTATCAGCAAGATTGATTGATCGACCAATAAGGCCATTGTTTCCAAAATATCTGAGAAATGATGTGCAGTTAATTGTAACTGTGCTATCTGTAGATTCTGATACACCACCGGATGTTACTGGTATAATTGCATCTTCGCTAGCTTTGAATTTTTCAAAGATACCGTTTACTGGTATTGTTGCCGGTGTAAGAGTGGGATATGTTGATGGAAAGTTTATTGTTTTTCCGACCGAAGAACAATTAAAAAATAGCAGGTTAGATATTGTAGTTGCAGGAAGTAAAGATGCGATAACAATGGTGGAGGGAGAAGCAAAGGAGATTTTAGAGGAAGAAATGGTGCAAGCATTGCTTGTTGCACATGATGCAATTAAAGAGATAATATCTTTTGAAGAGGAAATTTTGAAAGATATTAGCGTTAAAAAGATGGAAATAGAAGAGCCAAAACCAAAAGAAGAACTAATTCAAAAGTTGGAAAGTTTAATTTTAGAGCAAGAATTAAAGGAAAGATTATTGACCAAAGAAAAATTGGAAAGATCCGCAAGATTAAAAGAGTATAAGGAAGAGGTTATTTCAAAAATTTTTGAAGAATTTGATGTCGATGAGGAGGAAAAAGCAACTCAAGAAATGCTTTTAAAAGAATATTTTGATGAAAAAGCAAAAAGTTTAATGAGGAAAATAATAGTTACAGAAGGACTGAGAGCTGATGGAAGAAAACCAGAGGATATTAGGCCAATTATTTGTGAAGTGGGGATTTTGCCAAGGACTCATGGTTCGGCACTCTTTACAAGGGGAGAAACTCAAAGTTTGGGAATAGTAACACTTGGTGCTCCAATGGAAGAACAAATTGTCGATACTATAATGGAAGAAGGAACAAAACGTTTTATTTTGCATTATAATTTTCCACCATTTTCCGTTGGAGAAGTAAAACCGTTAAGAGGCCCTGGAAGAAGAGAAATAGGTCATGGCCATTTAGCGGAAAGAGCACTAAAAGCTGTGGCACCGGCTGAAGATGATTTTCCGTATGTAATACGTGTAGTTTCTGAAATTTTGGAATCAAATGGTTCTTCTTCAATGGCAACTGTATGTTCTGGTTCTTTGGCACTCATGGATGCTGGAGTTCCAATAAAAACACATGTTGCAGGGGTTGCAATGGGTTTAATCGTAGAAGATGGAAAAGCAATTGTTTTAACTGATATTCAAGGTTTAGAAGATCATTGGGGAGATATGGATTTTAAAGTTACGGGTACAAAAGATGGTATTACTGCGTTTCAGATGGATTGTAAAATAGCAGGAGTGGACGAGGAGTTACTAAAAAAAGCTTTAGAACAGGCAAGAATAGCTAGAATGAAAATTTTGGATATAATGTTTAAAACTATTGAAAAGCCAAGAGAATCCCTATCACCTTATGCTCCTTTAATTGCTAATATAGAGGTAGATCCGATAAAGGTTGGAGAAATAATAGGTCCTGGCGGTAAAGTAATTAAATCTATTGTTAAAGAATTTGGCGTTGAAATATCCATTGATGATACAACTGGAAAAGTTTCAATTTATGGTAAGGATCAAAAGAAAGTAAATGATGCCATTGAATATATAAAAACATTAACTAGAGAAATAGAAGTTGGTGATGTTTTTGAAGGGAAGATTACTAGAATTGAACCTTATGGTTTATTTGTTGAATTAATGCCTGGAAAAATAGGACTTGCACATTCTAGTAAATTGGGAAGTGATTCAAAGGAATTTAGAAAAAAATACAAGATAGGAGATCAAATAAAAGTAGTAGTTGTTAATATAGACAATAGTGGAAGAATTCAATTGGGAAAAGCAGAATAGAGGGATGGAAAATTATGGAAAAAATGGTTTTAAGAAATGGAATTGAACTATATTTTTATCCTGTAGAAGGCGTTAGATCTGCTACTATTGCATTTAATGTTGGGGTGGGATCTGTCTACGAGCCAGAGGAACTATCTGGCATTTCCCATTTTATTGAGCACTTGTCCTTTAGGGGGACAAAGAAATATAATATGAAAGAATTAAAATTAATGGTTGAAGAAGTTGGTGGCATGTTAAATGCGTGGACAGATAAAGAAAACACTGTATATTATGCAAAGGTCCCTTCTTCTACTTTATTTGATGCATTTGATGCGCTAAAGGAGATAGTTTTTTATCCAAATTTTAAGGATGAAGATTTAGAGTTAGAGAGAAGCATAATTTATCAAGAGTATCTTTCTCACAAAGAGGATCCCATGAGTAATTTGTTTGATTTGATGTATCAAAAGGGATTAAGAGGACCGCATTCTAAAACAGTAATCGGCACAGAAGAAACTATTAAAAATATATCGTTAGATGATATTAAGAGATTTCATGAAGAATTTTATACACCGTATAATGTTAAAGTAATAATAGTTGGTTATGCAGATAGAAAGGTATTGGATAAAATAGTTAATGAACTTGAAAAAGTATACGGAAATTTTATTAGAACCATGAAACACAAAAGTGATATAAATCATGGGATTTTGGAAGGAAAGATAATAAAAAATGCAAAACAAGTTCACATATTATACGTAACAAAGGGATTTTCACTTGAAGAGCATGAGAGATATCCAATGATAGTTTTGAATACAATATTAAGTAGTGGTATGAGTTCGTATTTTTTTGAGGAAATAAGGGAAAGGGAAGGATTGGTTTATGATATATTTTCTACTAATCTTTCGCAAAAAAATTGGGGAATTTTTAATATTTATGCGGCTGTGTCTCTAGAAAAAGTTGAAAAGTTTGTAAGAAAAATGTCTGAGGTTATAAGGAATTTTAAATTGACTGATGATATGTTCAATTACGGAAAAAAACGGATGATTGGAAAGTTAGAACTTTCAACTGAAAGCACTTCAACTATTACAAATTTGATAATTGAATATTTAGCGAATGATGTTACTCCTGAGCTTCCGATAGATATTATTAAAAGAATTAAGACTATACAAAAAAAGGAAATAGAAGATGTTTTTGAGAAACTTTTCACTCAACAGTGGTCGTTGTTTTATGTTTCTCCCGAAAAGTTAAATAATCTAAATTTTAGGGGGGAATTCTTTTGATTATATGGAAAAATATTGAATTAGTTGAACCAGGTGAAATTGTTGGTGAGGATGTTTATGATCCTTCGGGGTTTATAATATTGATAAAGGAAGGTTCTGTATTAAAAGAAGGGGATATATATCTTTTAAAAAACCGTGGAGTTAATATTCTTCCAATTTATGTAGAAGAAGTACTAACATCTGAAGATATAGAACCAACAATTGATATGGAATCATATGATAACTTATCTAAAGATTTATCCAATACCTTTGAAGAGGTAAAGAATGGAGAATTAAATGTAAAAAAAGTAGTTAAACACTCAGAGGAAATTATGAAAAAAGTTCTTGAAAAATACAACGAAAAGATTCTTAATTTAATTAGGAAAGATCAAAAACCTTTGGCAAGGCATGCTATAAATACCGGTGTAATATCTTCTATTATTGGAATTAGTTTGGGATTTGATGATGAAACATTGAATAAACTTATAATTTCTGCCATTTTACATGATGTTGCACACGAAAAACCCGTCCGTGATATAATAGAATACTATGATACCCATCCAATAAAAGCAACGGGAATGTTGAGAAAACATTTTAATATGAATGATGATGTTTTACTTTCAATATTACATCATCACGAAAGGTTTGATGGAAAAGGATATCCGCGAAATTTAAAGGGAACATCCATTCCGGTTTTTGCAAGGATACTTTCAATAGCTGATGCGTACGATACGCTTATTAGTAAAGATTTTCCTGGAAAAGCTTTTTCTCCGTATGAGACAGTAAAATTTATAATTTCAAATTCTGGAAAAATGTTTGATCCAAATATAGTTTCAAAATTTGTACAGTATGTTGGTATATATCCTACTGGAACGGTGGTAGAGTTAAGTAACGGAGAAAGAGGTGTTGTAGTGAAAGTTTTATCTGGCCTTATTCCTTTGGTAAAAGCCAATGGAAGGTTACTTGATTTAGTAAAGGAAAAGATATATATAAAGAAAGTAATTAATTAGGAGGGAAACCATGAAAAATTTTGATAGATTAACTCCAAAACAGATTGTGAATGAACTAGATAAGTTTATTGTGGGACAAAATGAAGCTAAAAAGGCTGTTGCTATTGCTATAAGAAATAGAATTCGTAGACAAAAATTACCAGATGAATGGAAAAAAGAAATAACTCCTAAAAATATTTTAATGATTGGACCTACTGGTGTTGGTAAAACAGAAATAGCAAGAAGATTAGCTCAACTTTCTGGTTCTCCATTTTTAAAGGTTGAAGCAACAAGATTTACTGAAGTTGGATATGTTGGAAAAAATGTTGATTCAATGATTAGAGAATTAGTTGAAATAGCTGTAAACATGGTAAAACAAAAAAAAATGAAAGAAGTTGAAGAAAAGGCTAAAAGAAATGTCGAGGAAAGGATTTTAGATGCCATTTTACCAAGTGCAAAAAAACCACAAATCCCATTTGCAAATATTTTTGGGATGCAATTGGAAAAAACTCAAACTGTAGAGGAAAATGTAGATTTTAGAGGTAAAAGAGAAGAATTAAGAAAAAAGTTGAGAAATGGAGAACTTGATAATGATGAGATCGAAATAGAAATTGAAACGGGAAATTCTCCAATAGGTTTTATAGGTCTTCCTGAAATGGAGGATATTGGAATGGATTTATCAAATGTTTTGGGGAATATTTTTCCAAAACAGAAAAAAAGAAGAAAGATGAAAATTTCTGATGCTAAAAAAGTGTTGTTGCCAATAGAAGAAGAAAAACTTATTGATATGGATGAGGCCGTTCAAGAAGCATTAGAACTTGCTCAGAATAGGGGAATTGTATTTATAGATGAAATGGATAAAATTGCGGTAAAAACATCTGGGGGAGGGCAAGATATTTCAAGACAAGGTGTACAAAGAGATCTTTTGCCAATAGTAGAGGGAACGACTATAACTACAAAATATGGACCTGTTAAAACAGACTTTATATTATTTATAGCTGCAGGAGCTTTCCATGTTTCAAAACCTTCGGATCTTATACCAGAATTGCAAGGAAGGTTTCCAATAAGGGTGGAACTTGAACCATTAACTGAAAATGATTTTGTAAGAATTTTAATTGAACCGGAAAACGCCTTAACTAAACAATATCAAGCGTTGCTTTATACTGAAGGAGTACATTTGGAGTTTACTGAAGATGGTGTAAGAGAAATAGCAAAGGTATCGTATAAATTGAACCAAAAATTGGAAAATATTGGTGCAAGGAGATTGTATACAGTACTTGAAAAGATACTTGAAGACGTTTTATTTGAAGCACCAGACATAGAAGAAAGAATTGTCGTAGACAAAGAGTTTGTTAATAAAAAATTGAAGGATATAATAGAAGATGAAGATTTAACTTCGTATATATTATAGGAGGGAGAAAGTGAAGGCATCTGCTAAAAAAAGACTAAAAGAGTCAGTTTTGGCATATTTGTTTTTGTTGCCATCGTTAATTGTGTTAGGTATATTTGTTTTCTGGCCTGTAGGTTTTTCGTTTGTTTTAAGTTTTTTTAAGTGGGATTTTAGAAACATGAAAACCCCTTATTTTAGTGGTTTTGATAACTATTTAAAAATTTTTGAGTATAACTATCCTCCAAAATTTTCTTTTTTGGAGGGGTTAGTTTATTCTATTTCATATATTTTTCTTTCTATAATTTTGATTTTTACGGTTTATGCTTTTGTGAGAATTTGGAAAGATAAGAAGGTTACTATATTTTTTGTTAATATTTTTGCTATTGTATTGGCATTTTTAATATTTTTTAAATTGAATTCCTTTATTTTGTTTTTAGATATAGCTTTAGCTGTAGTTTTGTTTTTGAATTTAAAAAACAAAAGTTTGACGAAATTATTTAAAAATTTTGCTTGGATTAATGTTTCGGCTATAATTGTTGTGTATGTTTTGCTTGAAACAAGTAAATTTAATCAAAATGGATTATTTATGTTTTTTATGGATGCAAAGGATAAGAATTTGTTTATGAAAGCTCTAGTTAATACGTTTTATTACGTTATTTTAACAGTTCCTATAACACTTTTGTTATCGTTGATAGTAGCCGTTTTATTAAATTCAAATGTAAGATTTAGGGTGTTTTTTAGAACGAGTTATTTCATTCCTTTTGTTACATCCGTAGTAGCAGTCTCATTGGTTTGGAAGTGGATTTTTAATGACGAGTTTGGACTTTTGAATTACTTTTTGTCTTGGTTTAATATAGAAGGAATAATGTGGTTAAAAGATGAAAAGTGGACAATTCCAACTATTGCGATTGTATCAATCTGGAAGCAGATAGGTTATGATGCAATTATTTTCTTGGCTGGACTTCAAAATATTGATCAATTTTATTACGAAGCAGCAGAGGTTGATGGTGCAAATTCTTGGCAAAAATTTTCAAAAATTACGTGGCCTTTACTTTCACCGACTACGTTTTTCCTATTAATTGTTTCAATGATTGGTGCTTTTAAGGTTTTTGCACAAGTTTATGTTTTATACGACGGGTTACCTGGTCCGTACAATAATAGTGGTATGACAATGGTGTATTATGTATTTGATTTATTTTATAGGCAACAGAGAATGGGAATTGCCAGTGCAGCTGCATATTTATTATTTGCGGTTATATTGATATTTACTGCAATCCAATATAAAGTTGGAAATAAAGTTGTAGAATACGTATCGTGAGGTGAAAGTGATGAAGAAGTTGATAATATATTTATTACTTTCAATAGGTTTTGTTGTAATGATTATGCCTTTTGCATGGATGATAATAACATCTTTTAAAATGCCTAGTGAAGTTCAACAATGGCCTCCAAAATGGTATACCAAGAACTTTTTCAGCAAAAGAGATGTTAAAGTTGAAACAAAAATAGGTGCAGTAAGGACTTTAAAGGGTATTAGTTTGAGCGAAGCTTTAAGTTTTACCTCTTCAAAAGAAGAGGACAATGTTTTAAACATTTCAGTAGAAGATGATCCATTCTATAGAGGAGTATTAACAATAGATATAAAAGGATTTGATTATATAGAAAGATTATCCAATTCGCAATTTCAAAATTGGTTGAAAAATGTAGATATTCCCATAGAAATACAATATGATACACCTGAAAATTTTTTTGAAGAAGTTTTTTTGTACTTTAATAGTGGTTCAAAACCGTATTTTAATAGATTAGAATATATTTCAAATTTGACTGGAAAATTTGATTCTGCAATTTCTGGAATAAGTTTAATTTCCAAGTTTGTTAATAGAAGAATAAAAGATAAAAATGAACAGGAAAAATTTAAAGTATTTTTAAATTCAATGAAGGAACAATTATTTTCAACAAAAGAGATAATAAAAAAATATAAAGCGGGGAAATATTTGGTATTGGAAAATGATGAAATAAAGAATATTTATGATATTTTATCTGGTTTAGATTTAAATTACAATGGAGAGAATGTTTTAAATAAGGTTTATAACAATAAAGTAGTGGATGTTATAAAATCAGAAATGAAAATTTTGGAGTTTTATTTAAAAGTATACGATTATTTTAAGAATATTCAAAGTAAAGTTGTAAACTCTTTAATAGTTGCAAAAGTAATGTCAAAAGACGAGAAATATGAGCTTTTAAAAAATGAAATTTCAAAAATTAACAATCCAATATTGGAGGAGATATTAAGCGAAAAAGATCTAAAGGATCTACCTGAAAAATTTTCCAAAAAAGTTGACAAATATTTTATGAATGAATATGCCATTAGTATTTCACAACTTAATAGTTTAAAAAGTTTAATAGTAAGTTATAAAAATCTTTTGATTGAAAAGAATATAGATTATACAGATATTCTTAAAAGCGGTAATTTTAATGATTTAAAATGTGTGTCTGATGAAAGATTAAAAGATAGTAATACTTATAAAATATTTATTTCTAAGTTGGAAAACATATCATCTAAGATAAGTAATTTAGATAAATTCTTAAAGGAATTAATGTTGTATACGGATTATGTTGATGAGGTAAGAAGAGTTTACAATAACTCAATGAATGCATGGAAAATAATAAAAGCTCCAGAATTTGTTAAAAACATTAGAGTTAAAAATGGGGAAGTAATAGAAATTGAACTCTCAAATGTTTCACCTATATACCTTAGTGATGATAATTTAAAGATGGTAAGCTTGAAATTTTCTTTTGGAGAGGTTATAAAGAATGTTTTTCAAAATTATGTTGATGCCTGGAATTCAGCTCCATTTGGAAGATATTACTTAAATACGGTTTTTGTGGCAACTGCAACAACGGTGCTTGAAGTAATACTTGCATCAATGGCGGCTTATGCATTTTCTTGGATGAATTTCCCAGGAAGAAATTTAATATTTGGAATCTTTTTAGCTACAATGATGGTTCCAGGTGAGGTATTACTTGTTCCAAACTTTATAACTGTTTCTAAGTTTGGGTGGATAGATACGTATTATGCATTAATAATTCCTTGGATTGTAAGTGTATTTGCTATATTCTTAATGAGACAGCATTTTTTAGCAATTCCAAGAGAATTATTTGATGCTTCTAAGATTGATGGTTGTTCTCATTGGAAGTTTTTATGGAAAATTGTGGTACCATTAAGTAAACCTGTAATTATTACCGGTGCTTTGTTGAAATTTGTCGGAAGCTGGAATGGATTTTTATGGGTATTAATAGTTACAAATTCTGATAAGTATAGAACTCTTCCAGTTGGATTGCAAAATTTTAGTTCGGATGTTGGAACACTTTATAATCAATTAATGGCTGCAGCAACATTTTCAATACTACCAGTTATATTGTTGTTCTTATTCACACAACAGTACTTTGTTAGAGGAATTGCAAGAACAGGATTAAAATAATTGAAAAAGGAGGGAATGAAATGAAGATTTTTCTCGATACAGCAAAGATTGACGAAATAAAAAAGGGAGTGGAATGGGGATTAGTTGATGGAGTAACAACAAATCCTACATTAATTGCAAAAGCTGGTACTCCTTTTAAGGAAACTATTAAAGAGATATGTCAGATCGTTCGAGGGCCTGTTTCTGCTGAAGTAGTTTCATTAGATTGGCAAGAAATGGTAAAAGAAGCAAGGGAACTTGCAAAAATTGATGATTACGTTGTTGTAAAAATTCCTATGACCCCTGATGGGTTAAAAGCTGTTAAGATTTTATCAGCAGAAGGTATAAAAACTAATGTTACACTAGTTTTTAGTGCAAATCAAGCATTGCTTGCGGCGAAAGCTGGTGCTACTTATGTTAGTCCATTTGTAGGAAGAATGGACGATATAGCTAATGATGGAATGGGAATTGTTGATGAGATTATTACCATATATTCTAATTATGGTTTTGAAACTGAAGTAATTGTTGCAAGTGTAAGACACCCCAAACATGTTTTAGAATCTGCATTAATGGGAGCAGATGTTGTTACAATTCCTTTTAATGTTCTTGAAAAGTTGTTTCATCACCCTATGACAGAAATAGGTATTAAGAGATTTTTAGATGATTGGAAAAAATATCAAACAGGAAGGTGAGGATTTTGTATAGGACGCATAATTGTGGAGAATTAACAATTAAAAATAAAGGGGAAAAAGTAGTACTTGCTGGATGGATAGAGCGTATAAGAGATCTTGGGGGAATAAAATTTATAATTTTAAGAGATAGGTATGGGAAAACACAATTGGTGGTAAGTCCCAATTCGTCAGCGTATAAAGTTTCTCAAAAGCTAGGTAGGGAATGGGTAATTCAAGTGAAAGGAAAAGTATTGGAAAGGCCAAATGAAACAAAAACAGACATGCCAACTGGTGAAATAGAAATAGATGTTGAAGAAATAAATGTTTTGTCTAAAGCAGAGATACCACCATTTTATCCAGGAGAAAAGGTTTCTGAAGATTTAAGGTTAAAGTATAGATATATAGATTTGAGAAATGGTGAAATGCAAAGTAATTTAATAATTAGACACAAAATGGCGCAGACTGCAAGAAATTTTTTGAATGAACATGGTTTTGTTGAAATTGAAACACCATATTTAACTAAAAGTACTCCCGAAGGAGCTCGGGACTTTCTTGTGCCTTCTAGACTACAAATGGGAAAATTTTATGCTTTGCCTCAATCACCTCAGTTATTTAAACAGCTTTTAATGGTTTCGGGTTTTGATAGGTACTATCAATTTGCAAGGTGTTTTAGAGACGAAGATTTAAGAGCAGATAGACAACCTGAGTTTACTCAAATTGACATTGAAATGTCTTTTATGGAAATGGAAGATATTTTGTGTTTAATGGAAGACTTTGCAAGAGAAGTTTTTAAAAGTGTAGGAATAAAGTTACCGGAAAAGTTCGATAGATTAACATACGATGAAGCAATGGATAAATACGGTAGTGATAAACCAGACAGAAGGTATGGAATGGAGCTTATTGACTTTACAGAATATTTTAAAGAAACAGATTTTAGGGTAATAAAAAATGTAATAGAAAATGGTGGATACGTTAAAGGATTTATTACAAGTATTCCTATTAGTCGAAAAATAGCATCTGAATTTGAAGAATATGTAAAGCAATTAGGCTTAGGTGGATTATTGTGGTTTAGAGTTGAAGATAAAATAGTATCACCGACAGCGAAGTTTTTGTTGAAAAATTACGAAAAAATTGTAGAAAAGTTTAGATTAAAAAAAGAACAAGTGGTATTACTTGCGGCTTATGATGATAAAGAAGTGCTTAATGGTGCACTTGGTTCGTTAAGATTAAAAATTGGAAAAGAATATTTTAAAGAGTTGGAAGAAGGGTATGATGCACTATGGATAGTTGATTTTCCGTTTTTGGAATGGAACGAAGAGGAAAATCGTTATGTAGCAAGGCATCATCCATTTACAATGCCTAAAAATTTGGAACAAAAATTGGATGAAATAAAAGCTTATGCATATGATATGATAATTAATGGAGCGGAAGTAGGCGGAGGAAGTATAAGGATACATGATAGTGATATTCAGAAAAAAGTTTTTGAAATAATAGGTTTAACTGAAGAAGAGGCCAACGAAAAATTTGGGTTTTTCTTAGACGCATTAAATTTCGGAGTTCCACCACATGGAGGAATAGCATTTGGTTTTGATAGGATGGTTTCAATTGCTGCTGGTGTTAATTCAATAAGAGATGTTATTGCATTTCCAAAAACTACAAGTGGAACATGTCAACTTACAGGTGCACCGTCATTTGTTGAAGAAAAACAATTAAAGGAATTATCAATTGAAATTTATAAAGGAGGTATAGAAAATGAGGAATACGAAGGTTGAATTTCTAAATGAAGAAAAGGCATTAATTGCTAAAGTATATGGAGATATTGATGCATATCATTCAGCAGATATAAAGAAGGAAATTAGAGAAAAAATGATTTCATCAGATAAAGAAAAGATTATCATTGATCTTTCTGAGGTAAATTACATAGATAGTGCAGGTTTAGGGAGTTTGGTTGCAATTTTAAAAGATGCGAGAATGAATAATAAATTGTTGTATTTAATGTCTCCCAAACAATCTGTTATGAGAGTTTTTGAAATGACAAGATTAGATAAGGTGTTTAATATTATTTCAAGTATTGAAGAAATTTAGGTGATAGAATGCCATGTAGAATAGCAATAGATGGACCAGCTGGTTCTGGAAAGACGACTATTGCAAAATTACTTGCAAAAGCTTTAGGTATCTTTTACTTGGATACTGGAGCTATGTATAGAATTGTTGGATTGTATTTGGAGAAAAGTAATGTTAGTAATGATGAAGAAATAGAAAACAAATTAAAAGAATTAAAGTTATCTTTTTCGAATGGAGATTTTTTTCTTAATGGAAAAAAAGTTGGTGATGAAATTAGAACACCTGAGGTTGGAATTTATGCCTCTAAATATGCTAAAAATGAAATTGTAAGAAGATATCTTACAAGGCTTCAAAGAGAGATTGCGGAAAATGAAAATATAGTAGTGGAAGGAAGAGATATTGGAACTGTTGTTTTACCAGATGCAGAAGTAAAGATATTTCTTGTTGCCACACAAGAAGCCAGAGCAAAAAGAAGGTTTAAGGAGTTGACAGAAAAGGGAGTAGAAGTAACATACGAGCAGGTATTAAATGAAATAAAATTAAGAGATAAACAAGACTCTGAAAGGAATGTTGCACCTTTGAGAAAGGCCGAAGATGCTGTATTAATAGATTCAACGGAGTTTTCCATTGAAGAAGTAGTTCAAAAGATATTAGAGGTGGTTAAAGAAAAATGCAAATCATTGTGGCAAAGGGAGTAGGTTTTTGTTTTGGAGTAGAATACGCAGTAAATAGGGCCGAGACTCTTTTAAAAAGTGGTGTAAGTGTCTGGACGGATGATGATATAGTTCACAACAAATTTGTTATGAAAGAATTAAATGATTTGGGTTTGTCAAAAACTTCTGGAGATATTTTTTTGGTTAGAGCACACGGACTACCCAAATATGAGATTAAAAAATTAAATAAAAAGTACAAAATAGAAGATCTTACGTGTAGGATTGTTAAAAATTTATTTAAAACTGTTTCAAAGTTGGAAGAAGAGGGGTATAAAGTAGTTGTTTTTGGGAAAAAAGAACATCCAGAGATGAAGGCGCTAAAGAGTTATTGTACTGATGCTATCATTACAAAAGATCCTGTAATGGTCGTAGGGGAAAAAATAGCTGTTGCAAGCCAAACTACCATGTCGTATTCAGATTTTAATCTTTTTGTGGAAAAAGTAAAAGAAATGTCTAAATTTGAAGAGCTTAAAGTAATAAATAGTATATGTAATATAACATATGATAGAGAGATCGAAACACAACAATTATCAAAAATTGTGGATTTGATGGTTGTTGTTGGTGGAAAACACAGTTCTAATACAACTAAGCTTTATAAGATTGCAGAAAAGTATACCAATGCTATTCATGTTGAATTTCCTGAAGAGATAAAATTCATACCCAAGGGGGTAAAAAAAGTTGGAATAATAAGTGGTACATCTACACCGAAAGAACTAGTTGATAAAGTGGTAGAGAGATTAAAAATATTAGGAGGGATGCTGCAAATGGATGGAAATTTTGAAAAACTTTTAGAGGAGTATTTGTACACAGATGTTAGAAGAGGAGAAGAAGTAGAAGCAACTGTTTTAAGAAAAAATGACACGGAGCTTTTTGTGGATTTTGGTTGGAAGGGTGAAGGGATTGTAGATTCCAATGAACTTGTAAAAGATTTGGATGAATATAACATTGGCGATAAAATTACATTATTATTGTTAAAAAAAGATGAGGAAAATGGGACGGCGTATTTATCAGAGAGAAGAATCTATTTGAAAAAAATTAGAAAAATCTTGAAGGAAAAGTTTGAAAAAGGTGAAAAAGTTACAGGAAAGATTATTTCAAAAGTTAAAGGAGGATATAAAGTATTAATTGATAATGTTTTAGAAGCATTTTTACCAAAGAGTGAATCTATGATATTCGATGATAATATACCGGAATACAAGTGTGAGTTTAGGATTATAAAATTTGAAGATAAAAGAAGATTAAACATTGTACTTTCAAGAAAGGCGTTAGTGGAAGAACAAGTGAAAAAATTTTTCAATGAGAGAAAAAGCGGAGATATTGTCGAAGGTATAGTGAAGAAAATTGAAAAGTTTGGAGCGTTTATTAGGATTAGCGAGGGTATTGAAGGATTGTTACCAAATTCGGAAATTTCTTATGATAATGAAGTAAATGCTTATGATGTATTGAGTGAAGGGCAAAGCGTTAAGTTATATTTAAAAGAAATTGTTCCGGAAAGAAAAAAGATAATTTTGAGTTTAAAGGAATTACTTCCAAATCCATGGAATAACGTTGAGAAAAAGTATAAAGTAGGAGAAGTGGTTAGTGGAAAAGTGAAAAAGATAATGCCATATGGTCTTTTTGTAAATCTTGAACCAGGTATTGATGGATTTGTGCATATTGACGACGTATTTTGGGGAAGGAGAGGGGATTTAAAAGAGTTAATTTCGGAAGGAGATTTTGTGAAATTAGTTGTAAAAGAGGTGGATAAAGAGAACAGGAAAATAAGGTTAAGTTATAAAGAAGTAAAGGGTGATCCATGGAAAAATATTGAAGAAAAATATCCAGTTGGAAATGTTGTAACTGGTGTTGTTAGAGTTATTTTTGAGAAAGGAATAATAATAGATATTGAGGAAGGGATAAGTGGATATTGTCCTATTTCAGAAATTTCATGGAAATACATAAAAACTCCAAACGAAGTTGTAGTTGAAGGTGAAAAGGTAAAGGCCGTTGTGACAGAACTTGATAAAGAGAATAGAAAAATGAAATTAAGCGTAAAAAGAGTGGAGCAAAATCCATGGAAGCTGTTCAAAGAAAATCACAAAGTGGGAGATGTAGTAAAAGTTAAATTAACGAAGGAATTGAAAAAAGGCTATATTGGTGTTGTTGAAAATGTTGAAATTTATATACCAAAGTCGGATGTAGATTCAACTGTCAATATAGGAGATGAATTAGAAGTAAAGATTATTGGTATTAAGGAAGATGGAGAAATTTTAAGGATTATTGCAAGCGAGAAAGAAAAAGTAAGTGAGTCTTTAATAGAAGAAATAAACAATGAAGCAGAGAAGGAAAGATTTAGTTCCATTGAAAGGAAGGTAAAAAATGGCGACAGTTTTAATAGTAGGGAAGAGTAATGTTGGAAAATCAACACTTTTTAATAAATTAATAGGTAGGAAAAAATCAATTGTAGATAATAAAGAAGGTGTTACAAGAGATGCGGTTAGTGACCGCGTCTCTTATTTTGGGAAATATTTTAGATTAATAGATACATGTGGAATTTTCGAGAGACCAGAAGATATCATATCTTCCAAGTTAAAAAATTTAACTTTGGATATGTTAAAAGAAGGAGATCTCGTTTTATTTGTGCTTGATGGAAAAAATGGATTAACCTCTGAAGACTATCATCTTGCGGATTTTTTAAGAAAATCAAATTCTGATGTATTGTTGGTGGTTAATAAATCTGAAAATGAAAAAAAAGTTTTGGTAAATTTATCGGATTTTTATAGCTTAGGATTTGGTGAACCAATATTTGTTTCAGCAGAACAAGGAAAAAATATTGATAATTTAGTTGAAAAAATCATTGAGAAGTTGGAAGAAAAAGGAAAAAATTTAAGTGAAGAAGATAATAATAATGATTCTATAATTAGGGTAGCGTTAATTGGAAGGCCAAATGCGGGAAAATCAACATTATTTAATAGTATATTAAACAAAGAAAGAGTACTTGTTACTCCTATACCTGGCACAACAAGAGATGCAATTGATGAGTTAATAGAATTTAATGGCCAAAAATATCTATTTATTGATACAGCTGGATTAAGAAGAAAATCCAGAGTTGAATACAAAAGTATTGATATGTACAGTAATGTGCGGGCTATAAGAAGTGTTGAATTAGCCGATGTTGTTGTGTTAGTTATAGATGCCATCGAAGGTATCACACACCAAGATCAAAGAATAGCAGGGATTGCTGAAAATAGAGGAAAGGCAACTGTTGTTGTTTTTAATAAGATAGATCTTGTGGAGAATTTTAATTTTAGAAAAACGGAGTTTATTGAACATTTTAATGAAAAGTTATATTTTATTAATTATAGTCCTGTGGTATTTGTAAGTGCTGCAAAAAACAAAGGAATAAAAAAATTAATAGCTGCAATTAATGAAGCATATACTTCGTTAAATTACAGAGTTAATACAAGTGCAGTAAATGCTGCTATACAGAGAATGGTTATGTTTTCACCACCACCAAGAGGTTTAAAGATATTTTATGGTGCGCAGGTAGACGTAAGACCTCCAACATTCTTATTTTTTACAAATGGGAAAAAAGTTCCAGAATTTTATCAAAATAATATTAGAAATACTATTCGCGAGAATGTCTATCCTTTCAATGGGGCACCTATATTTTTGAAATTCAAAAATAGGCATTAGGGGGGATATTATGAAAAAGATTATATTACTTGGGATTTTATTATCTATAAGTGTATTTTCCTTTAAGGTTATAATGGTAACGGATGTCGGTGGATTAGGTGATGGATCCTTTATGGATGGAACTTGGTCTGGTATTGTTAAAGCGTGTGAAGAGTTTGGTATTGAGTATGAAGTTATACAGTCAAAGGAACAAGGAGATTATGTAAGCAATTTAAGTAAGGCGGCAGAACAAGCAGATGTAGTTTTCGCTGTAGGTTATTTAATGTCTGATGCATTTTATAAAGTTGCGCAACAGTATCCTGATACATATTTTGTTGGAATAGATTTTGATAACGGTACAGAACTTTCAAATGTTATGACATTTACATTTAAAGAACAAGAGGGTAGTTTTTTAACTGGATATCTTGCTGCTGGAATGACAAAAACTGGAAAAGTCGCGATTATTGGTGGAATTCCTATTCCACCTGTGAAGAGATATGAAATTGGATTTAGGGCGGGAGTTAAAGCATTCAATCAAATTCATAACACAAATGTTGAAGTGAAGGTTGTGTATGCAAATTCATTCACAGATCCAAAAAAAGGAAAAGAATTGGCGCAGGCATTAATTAGTGAAAAAGTAGATATTATTCAACAAGCTTGTGGAGGAACCGCATTAGGAATTATTGAAGCAGTCAAAGAAGAGGATCAAAAATTAGTAAAATCGGATAATTTAAAAGACTTGATTGATTATTTCTACAAAAATGGCGGTTATTTTATGTTAGGTGGTGATGTTGAGCAAGAGCCACAAGCACCTGGCTATATTTTAGCAAGTGCTATTAAAAGGGTTGATGTTGCAAGTTATTTAGCTGTTAAAATGGCGTATAATGGAGAATGGGTTCCTGGAAATACGGAATTGGGAATAAAAGAAAATGGTGAAGGAATTAGCAATATGATATTTACCAAGGGGATAGTTCCTGATAGTTTGATTTGTGAGATAGAATATCTAATAAGTTTAATAAAAAAAGAAGAATTTATAATTCCATCATCTGAAGAAGAGCTTAATGGAATGAAAATAAAAATTAAGTTTTAAACGGTGATAAAATGTTAAAAAAAATGAGTTTTTGGTTTTGGTTTATGATTATTGTTGGAATGATAATTTTTCAATTTTTGTATTGGTATTTTTTTAAGGGAAATTCTTATGCATTTCTTTATTCTTTAAAGAATGCTTCACACGAGGTTATTACACAACAATATAAGCCTTTAAATTTATACCCTTTAAATGAAGATGCACTTTCTAAAAATACTTTAAAGTATATAAAATCAAAGGGATTGAATATTATAGTTGGACCTAATTTTAGTACTACTGGATTTAGAATATTCAAATTTTTAGAAGATTACGATCTTGTTGCAATTTCTCCAAGTATAACATCGACTAAATTGTTAATGAGTACTAATAGAATTTTTTCAATAGTTCCCACTAATGAGTATCAAATAAATGTAATTATAAAATTTTTGAAGAATAATGCATCAAAAAATGTTTTAGTGATATTGGATCCATTTAACAAAGAATACTCAAGAGAATTTTTAAAAATCTTAAAAGAGTTTAATGGAGAATATGCATATTTTTATTCCATTAAAACTTTTTCTAAAGACATAAGTAAATATGATTCAATTGTAATTACGCTTGAACCTAAAGGGGCTATCGATTTTTTAAGTTATTTTGCGCCTGATTTTAGTGGAGTAATTGTTGCATCTGATGCCGCAATTGATGAAGGGTTGGATAGTTTGCCAGATTTTAAAAATATATATGTTGTAACTTTTGGGTTTAAAAGTTACAATTGGTCAAATGAAGCCATTTATATAATATTTAGAATGCTTTCAAAGCATAAGTTTATTTCTACCAACCAATTTGTTAATTTTTATTTGAGACATGAAATTGGTAGAGGAATGTATTTTAACGATGAAGGATTTATCGAAAAAAATATTAGTATAGTAAATTTTTCAAAGTATAGAAAGGAGAGTTTAATATTTGAAGGTAAATAGGAGATTATTATTTTTATTCTATTTTATATTGTTGATTTTATTGGTTATAACGCTTAATTACTATTTAAAGATAACTTTAAAAGATTCTAGTAAGGTGTTTACAAAATATTTTGATAATTTATTACTCAACAAACAATTTTTAGTTGCAAAGTTAGATGAAAACTTTTTTGATAAAGAAGCAAATAAAAATTTGAAAGGGATATTAACTGAAGGGCCAAATAAATATATCAAAGGAATATATTTTAGAATTGATACGTTAAAATATGTGGAAAAACATGGAGACCAATATTTCTTATATGAAATCCCGTTGAACTTGCTTAATTTAAATGTACAAGCTATTAAATATTATGATCTTATTGTTGATGATAAGGTTGTTTGTTCGTCAGAACCTTTAAAAATTGGAAGCAAATATAAAAAATCATTTTTCGAAGAAATTTCAAAATCAAATTATGGATTTACTTTTGTAGTAGGATATAAGGCGGCTTTCGTTATGAAGTTGAATTTTCTTGTGACAATAATTTTTACCATTGGTTTCGTCTTGTTTTATTATTTATTTTATATTGAAAAAGGAAGATCTGAAAAAATGGAAAATGTTGTAAAAAATTTGAATATGGAATTAGAGAAGATATATGATAGTTTTAAAAAACATAAGAGGCTATATGAGTTTGGTAGTTCTCCTACTAATTTAGAAAATGTTAGTAAGCTGCAAAAAACTATTAAAAATATTTTTGAAGAGTTTAGAAAGATATTTAGTGAATACGAAAAAACTGCAGAAATTTTAGAATCTACAATGGCAGAGCTTGAGGAAACCAATGCGGAATTGATGGAAAAAAATCTTCAAATTATTTCAGCTCTTGCCGAGGCTGTTGAAATAAAAGATTCAGTTACCGGAAATCATTCAAGAAATGTTATGGATTTTTCCCTACTTTTGGCAGATAAAATGGGAATTAAAGAGCCTGCGGAAATTGAAGCAATAAAATATGGAGCGATTTTACATGATATAGGTAAGATAGGTATTCCAGAATATATATTAAATAAGCCCGGAAAATTAAATGATGAAGAATTTGAAATAATGAAAAAACATACAATTTATGGTGAAAAAATAATTAAAACTATACCGGGTTGGTCTCTTGTCGGTGATGTAATTAGACATCACCATGAAAATTGGGATGGGAGTGGTTATCCAGATGGGTTAAAAGGGCAAGAGATTAGTTTACGAGCTCAAATAGTATCGATTGTGGATGTTTTTGTTGCTCTTACCGAAGATAGACCATATAGAAAAGGACTTTCAGTTGAAAAATCTTTGAGTATAATGAAAGATATGGTTGAAATTAAGTTTTCATCGAAGTTATTTGCACAATTTTTAGAAGTTTTAAAGGAAAGAGGATATATAAGTGGGAGTGTTTCAAAAATAAGAGGAAGTGGTTCAAAAATAAAAGGGGAGATGATATAATCTCCCCTGATATGAGAAGAACTAACATAAAGAAAATACTCAAACTTGTTAAAAAATTTTACAACAATATTTTACCACAACTTCCTCAAAAATCTACCTCCAAAGGTAGACCTAAGAAATACCCAGACGCACTAATTCTTTCCTTAGCAGTTTTAAAAGAACTGTTTGCTCTTTCGTTTAGAGAGACATTAGAAATGGGAGCATTATACTTTAAGAGAGTTCCATCTCTTAGAGATTTT
>NZ_LNGA01000016.1:0-25221 GCF_018588215.1 Thermosipho sp. 1244 | reverse complement strand
ATTTGATTTATTCTTTATAATATAATATCTAAAATAAGAAGGTTTTATTATTAACACTTCACAAACCATAAAAATGTGGTTTTATTTGTTAATTTTCCTATTTCTAACAAAAATATTTTTTCATTTTTTATTATAAAATTTAACTTTTACAATTTAGGAAATTTTTTTGATAAGCGTAGCAATTAAATATTTTTCCTAACCCAATATTTTTATATATTTTTTAACATATTTTTATTTGATTTATCAGTACAGGAACTACAAAACTATATGTAGTAATGCTAATTAAATGTACATATGTTTTACTAAACCATAGTTATATAGATGATGTTAATATATAAAAACATAAAATTATTATACTTGTAATTTAAACGTAGATTTTGTATAATTTTACTGAAATATTCGAAAAATTAATCAAAAACTTTATTGAAAAAGGAGGGAATTATATGAAATTTTTAAACAAACCAGTTATAAACGATAAAGTATATCTTTCCTTTTGTGATGGAGAAAGAGGACTTTGTGGAGATGTTAAAAATTGCAACGGTTGTGCAAACAAAGAGGAATGTTCACCAAATGTTTCTTGTAATGAAGGCTGTAAAAAAAGGCATTGGTGGAATTGGTTATTTCCTTGGCTTTATGAGTAAGATAATTGAACAATAAACTTTAAATCATAAAACTTTAATACGTAAATATACATTATTCGTTAATATATTTTAAACGAATTAGAAATATTTTAAAATAAAAAGCATTTTGCAAATAATTATGGTTAAAAAAAAAAAAAAAAAAACTTATAATTGAAATTTTTCGAGGTTGTTATATTTTCATGTGATTTATATAATACATTATAGAATAGCTGCTCTACATATTATTTTATATCAAGGGGGGGATTTTTATGGAATTTATCAATAATCCTACAAGAGGAGATATCGAACCACTTTGTTGTGATGATGGCAATTGTGCAGAATGCACAAATGAACAGGAGTGCAATGCTGTTTGTGACCCAAACTGTGATGCTGTATGTGGTTGTAATGCATTTTGTCCTATTTGTATTATCCCTTAAATTATTTTTAAGTTCTAAATAAATTTTCTTGAGGAAAGGAGAAAAAGTATGGAATTCTTAAATCTTCCAAAAGAAAAAGATCCAAGTTATAACGATGAACCATTGTGTTGTGATAACGGAAACTGTGACTGTATAAATAATGGTTGCATTGAGTGCATGTGTTGAAAAAAGGAGTGAAAATATGGAATTTATAAACATGCCTAATCAAGATGTAATTTTAAATTGTTGCACCGATAATCCAAATTGTGTTTGTCGAAATGAGGGTTGCTATAATTGTTTATGTGAATGTTTGGTATGTTTTGAACCAAATCCAAATTGTGATAATTGCATAGCCTCAATTTAAATACTCAAGGGGGAAGTATAATGAATAAATACAAAGAATCTAAATATAATGTGTCTTTTGAGGAAGATAATAAAGTAATATTTGTGAATTATTTAACGCGTGCAATTGCAACTGTGGATAAAGAAAAAGCAGAAATGATAAAGGAGATTTTAAGAGAGCCAAATAGAAAATGGAAGGAAGAGTATAAAAAATTAAAAGATGATTTAATTTATGGTGGATACCTTGTTAACAAATACTTTGATGAACTTCAACATTTAAAAATGTTAAATTATATATCAAGATATGATACAAGTAGCCCAGTATTTACCATATTATCAACGTTGCAATGTAACTTTGACTGTGTTTATTGTTATGAATCCAAAGAAGGACCTTCCATGACGCAAGAAACTGCCCAGGAAATATCCGATTATTTATGTGAAATTGCAAAGAAAAAAAGAAAGATAAGTATAGGATGGTTTGGTGGAGAACCGTTAGTAAATTTTGATGTTATAAAACTTATTAATAGAAATGTGATTGAAACATGTGATAAATATCACACAGATTTTGTTTCATCTATATCTACGAATGGGTATTTGCTTGATGAAGATAAAGCTAAATATTTTGATGAACTTGATATAAAAAATGTTCAGATAACATTTGATGGACCTCCCCAATATCACAACAAATACAGACCTTTAAAAGGGGGAGAAGGAACATTTGAGACCATTTATAACAATACAAAAAGATTGTTAAAAATGACCAAAGAAACTCACATTTCGTTAAGGGTAAACGTTGGCGTGGAAAATTATGACAAAATTCCAGAACTTCTCGAAATGTTTGATGATTTTCCAAAAGAAAGGATACGAATTTATTTTAGATGGATTTTCCAAGCAAGTGAAGATAATAGGAAATTTTACGCAAAACTTCATGAATTTAAAGGATTAAATTCATTCAAAAAAATCTCGAAATTTTATATAGAAGCTGCAAAAAAAGGATTTAAAATATTTTTCCCAATACTCACTCAAAATAGATATTGCGAGTATGATAGCGTATCATCCACTGTGATAGGTCCTAAAGGAGAAATATATCCGTGTACAGTTGCAATAGCAAAAGGAGCAGTATTTGGAAAAGTAACAAAAAATGGCATTGAATATGAAAAAGAAAAGTATTTATACTGGCATAAACCAGATGCTTTTGAGGATGAAGAATGTAAAAATTGCAAAATTCTTCCAATTTGTATGGGAGGATGCAGAAATGCAAGATTACAAGGAAGCAAAGGATGTCCCGAAGAAAAACGTGATGTTGAACACTTTGCAAAGGTTTGGTACTTTACCAAAACTCTCGAAAATAAGTGTAAAATTTGTGAGGTGGAAAAGTGAAACTTTCAAAATACAATATATTAATAGAAAAAGAAGAGTACTTGATCCTTTTTAATACAATCTCAAATGCGATGCTTTACGTTGAACAATCTAAAAAAAATAAAATAAAAAAGATGTGTGAAAGTAAAAAAGTTAAAATAAGTGAATTTGAGCCAGATGAAATAGAAACTTTAAAAAAAGGATTTTTTATTCTTGACGATGACTTTGATGAAGTTGAATATTTAAAACTTAGGTTTAATGCATACAGATACAGTGATAGATATTTAAGGTATACAATAGTGCTAACTGAAAAGTGTAATTTTAACTGTGTATACTGTTATCAACAGCAAATACAATCTGTTAGTGGTAAGATGGCTTCTGAAATTCAGGAAGAGCAAATAAGTCAATTAATAGAAGAAACAAAAAGAAGATTTGAGAGCCAAAAACCAAAAGTTTTGAGTGTTACATTTTATGGAGGAGAACCGTTATTGTCGTTGGAAAAGTTAATTTTTATAAGTGAAAAATTTAGAGAGTTAAGTAAAAAATATCAAGTTGAATACAGACCATTCATAGTAACAAATGGTTATTTGTTAAACAAAATAACAGCGAAAAAATTAATAAAAGTTGGTATAAGATCCGTTATCATAACGATAGATGGTACAGAAGAGATTCACGATAAGTATAGAAGACTTTTAAATGGTGGCCCAACTTTTTCGAAATTGATTGAGAATATAGAAAAAATACACAAAGATATGCAAGTACAATTAAGGATAAATATTTCTAAAGAGAGCGTTAATTCTGTAAAAAAGTTAATAAGCTTTATAGTTGAGAAGAGATTAAATGTAACCTTTGATTTTCAAATGATAGAAGTTGTTAAAGAATTTTCTAATAAATTTGAAGATACACCACTAACACTCAAAGAATTTTCGAAAATAGAGATAGAACTTTACAAGGAAATTCTTAAATATTTACCCGAATATTCATTTAATCCATTTAAAAATCTAAAATTTGCACGTTGTGATGCTTTGTGTTTAAACAGTTTTGTAATTGATGTGGATGGAAGCGTTCACAAATGCTGGGGAGAGGTTGGAAATAAAGTGACTATTGCTGGAAAATTAACAAATGAAGGTATAAAATTGAATCAAAAGTATACCAAGTGGTTGGCTTATGAGCCATATGAAGATAAAGAATGTCAAAGTTGTATAGTATTTCCAGCTTGTATGGGAGGGTGTACGTTTAATGCCGTTGTTGTAGATAAGCTTCACGGGTCTCCAGTTAAAAAACCATACAGGTGTATACCTATGAAATATAATATAAAGGATATTATTGAGGTTGTGGCAAATCAACAATTAAAATTGAGAACTTACTCAAACCGTGTTTAAAATTTAAAAAGGGGGAAGAACATGGAATTTTTAAACAAGCCGGTTGTAAACGATAAAGTATATCTTTCCTTTTGTGATGGAGAAAGAGGACTTTGTGGAGATGTTAAAAATTGCAACGGTTGTGCAAACAAAGAAGCTTGTGTTGCCATTTGTAACGAAGGCTGTAAAAAAAGGCATTGGTGGGATTGGTTATTTCCTTGGCTTTATGAGGAAAATAAATAAGGTGAAAGAATGGAAAATTTTATAAAATTTGCAGTAAAATTATTTGGATTTATAAAACGGGATGTAATTATCTGGTTTTCGTACCGGACACAATTTATTTTGGGATTTTTAAGTGGATTTGTTGGAATAATACAATTTGGGCTCATAGGGAAATTCATAGCTGGTGGTAATTATTTTCCATTGATTGAAAAATATGGTGGAGACATTCTTGCATATTTTATAACTGGATCAGTATTCATGTCTTATACAAATCTTGCATTATCAACTTTCAAATCGTCAATACAAAGAGAACAAAGAATGGGAACACTTGAATATTTCTTGCTTTCAGATACGCCATTTTGGCAGCTTTTTGCATTCAATTTTTTAAGTGGCTTTTTGTTTACAACTTTTAATATTTTATTTATATTTTCTGCACTTGTATGGTTATTTTCAGTAAAAATAAATCCAAATATTTTTGGATCTTTTTTGGTTTTGCTTGTTGTAATGCTTCCGCTTATAGGAATTGGACTAATTTCAGCTGCAATAATACTTATAACCAAAAGAGGTGATCCAGTGGGTTGGATATATTTTACACTTACAGGGCTTTTTTCTGGAATATACTATCCAGTAGAAATCATGCCGAAATTTATAAGAGGAATTTCGTATCTTCTTCCATCAACGTATGGTATGGATCTTTTAAGAAAAACTTTACTAAAGGGCTATAATGTAGTTCAAATAAGAACGGGATTACTTGTTATGGTAATAATGGGTTTGGTGTTAATACCATTTGGTGTTTGGTTATTTAAATTATCATTTAATAAAGCAAGAAAGGAAGGTACTCTTGCATGGTATTGAGGAGGTTTTATGCTTGAAATAATTAATGTAAGTAAAAAATATAAAAATGGAACAATAGCACTACAAGATATAAACGTAACTGTTAGAAAAGGAGAAAAAATAGCACTTTTTGGAGAAAATGGAGCTGGAAAAACTACTTTGCTAAAAATAGTGGCAACATTTTTAATCCCAGATAGCGGGAGTGTTTTCTTAAATGGTATTGATTTGTTTAAACATGAAAAATATGCCAGAGAAAATGTATCAATATCAACAGGAACTGAAAGAAGTTTTTACTATAGATTGAATGTTAGACAAAATTTAGAGTTTTTTGGAAGACTTAATGGTTTGTATGGGGAAAAATTGCAAATAGTCATAGATAAAGTTATTGAAGAAACAGATTTAAAAGATTTTGAAAAGGCAAAATATATGGAGTTATCCAAAGGTTTAAAAAGAAGACTGGATATAGCAAGGGCAATAATGAAAGATTCTGAAATATATATTTTTGATGAACCTACAGCCGGAGTTGATCTTAAAACTCGTCAAAGTATATACAATATTGTAGAAGAACTTATAGAAAAAGATAAAATAATTTTTTTTGCAACGCACGAAATTGAAGAATTAAAAAAAATGCACAAAATAATTATCTTAAAAAAAGGAAGAAAGATTGGCGAAATAAATACTAATGATTACAACAAAATAGAAGAAATATTGTTAAATTACATTTGAATAAAAACTTGTAATTAATACAAATACGATATAAATTCAAAATAAATGAACTTTATTTTTTTAGAACAAGCTAAATTATCATTAGACCAAATTGAATGGCTGAGTTCAAAATAATTTTATCTTTCTTAATGTCCTCCTTATTGGAAGTAAAAATCTTTTATGACTTTCAGCAATCTTGATAAAATACTATTTTTTCAGTGGTTATAACTCCACATAAAAGTTCTAGTGTAAATCATTTTGAATATTTTTAAATTTTTCAGTTTTTGGAGTATACCAGCTTAAAAAATTTTTTCCTTGATAGGTTTCTTTTTCGGCAAGCTTTCTTTCAATAAGGTTTATAATTTGGATTTTAGGTTTTCCCCAATTTCCAAATATTGTTCCTTCTCTAGGTGGATCTGCAACTAATCTATGTATAACGATCTTTGGAGAAAGGTATTCTAAAAATCTAATAGTCCTTTCGACGTAGTCTTCAAGAGAACCTATCTTTATCTTTCCTTCTTCAAACATTTTACCTAAAATAGTGTTTTTAACAATATAAAGTGAATGAATTTTTACACCATCAACTCCAAGTACAGATAATATTTTAGCAGTTTCAATAACATCGAGCATGTTATCATTGGGAAAATTCAATATCACATGTGAGACTAGTTCAAATCCCCTATTTTTAATCTTCATTGTTGCATTTATATACTCGGCAAGTGTATGTCCTCTGTTCATTTTTGTAAGAGTGTGATAGTTTGCTGTTTGAAGTCCCATTTCAATAGATACGTCTATCTTTTCTTTAAGTTCTTCAAGAAGATCGAGTATTTCATCAGAAATACAATCAGGTCTTGTTGAAATGGAAATTTGAACTATGTCTTTCTCTATAGCCTGATAATAAATATCTTTCAATCTTTCAATTGGAGCATAGGTGTTTGAGAAGTTTTGAAAGTAAGCTATAAACTTTTTTGCACCTTTGTTTATATATCTTTTTTTCATTTCATTTATTTGGAATTTTATATCAATATCTTTAATAGTTGTAAAACCGCTTCCTGTTTCATCACAGAATAAACAACCAGCTTGTCCGTTTTCTCGGTTCGGACAAGTAAATCCTGCATTTATAGGTAATCTATAGACTTTAGTTCCATATCTCTTTTTTAATTCAACGCTTAATTTTCTATACCTATAACCTTCTCGTAGGAATTCGAAAATTGTGTGTAAACCTCCTTCTTGTCTATTGTTGGAAATGTTCCATCAAAATATATGAATTTACCATTAACCATTGTGGCAAATATACTAGTTTTTGAATGTATTATATGTTTTTTCATGTTATTAGTAGGAAAGAAACTTGGATTATCTAAATCTATAATAGTAAAATCTGCAGGTTTTCCAATTTCAATTGTTCCTCCGTTTAAATTCAACGCTTTATATCCGTCGTATGTGATCATTTTAATTGCTTTGTCCACTGAAAGATTTTTTGGATTGTCTTTCTTTTGAAGAAGAGTTGCAAGTCTTGCTTCAAATAATATATCGATAGAGTTATTACTTGCAGGCCCGTCAGTTCCTAATGTAACGGGTAAATCATTATTGATAAATTTTGTAACAGGTGCAATTCCGTTCCCAAGTTTCAAATTACTTGATGGATTATGTGAAATATAGACGTTATAGTTCTTTAATAATTGAATGTCGTTGTCGTCTAAATGGATGCAATGTACAGCCAAAAGATGATTATTAGCAATACCTGTATCAAGGATTTCTTTTAGACTGTATTTTTCTCTTTCCCACTTGTTTTCAAAAAGATGTATGGTTATTGGAATATCTAATTCTTCTGAAATTTTTGAGATTTCTTTTAAAGCTGGTATAGAGCAAGTATAAGGGGCATGTGGCCCAAGACCTATAAATATTCTATTATCATATCCGTGCCACTTGTTGTATAAATTAAGGGATTCGTTTAGTCTAGTTTTTTCGATTTTGTCATTTTCTGATACTAACCCACGTGTTAACAAAGCCTTTATACCAAAATCGGCTACCGCTTGTGCCACTGCATCCTCGAAAATATACATATCACAAAAAGCAACTATACCATTTTGGGCCATTTCCATTAGTGAAATTAATGTAGAATAATATACCGTTTTGTAGTCCAGTTTTTCTTCTAATGGAATAATTGTTTTAAATAACCAATCATTAAATGATACATCTTCAGCTATTCCTCTAAAAATTGACATTGCCGCATGAGTGTGTGTATTTACAAGTCCGGGAATAATAAGTTTGTTCTTTAGCTCTATTATTTCATCATCTTCTTGTTGTAAATTGTGTTTTATCTCTACTATTGTTCCATTTTCGACTTTTATATCTAATTCTTCTGGATTTTTTTCCCAGCTTTTTAATACATATGCGTTTTTTAGGATCATTCTTTACTCACCTTTATTCTTTTGGCGTCGATCCATAAGCCTTCTAAATCATAGAATTCTCTGGCATCATCTTTAAATATATGCACAACTATTTCATCTGCGTCAATTATTAACCAATCATGATTTTCTTCCTTATCATAATATATAATCTCCATCCCGTTACCTTTGAGTAAATCCAGAATAGCTTCTTTTAAACTGTTCATATGTGTATTACTATTTGCAGTTAAAATTACAAAAAATTCAGTTGGAACATTTGTTTTTGACATGTCTAATATAACGGGATCTATTGCTTCTTTTTCAATCAATGTTTTCCAAATTAAATCAAGTATTTCCAAAAATGTCACCTCCTCATTAAATTTAATTCTTCATCTATATACCCATTTTCCAAATAACTTCTTATATAACCTACAAGATAAAAAGAACCAGTTACTACCTTTAATTCAGAACGGTACTTTTGAAGTTTTTCCAATGCTTTTAAAGGGTCTTTGACAAATTCAACCGAATTACAGTATTCTTTTGTTAGCAAGAACGTCTCTTCACAATTAACTGCCCTATGTGAAGGTGGGCAAGTAACTATTATATGATCAAATTTTTTTGATATTTTTTCTATTACTTTTCTCTTATCTTTATCATCAAGGATACCAAAAACCGCAACTTTCGATTTGTTTTTAAAGTATATATCCAGGTTTTCAACGAATTTTTCAGCAGCTTGCGGGTTGTGTGAACCATCTAGAAGAATATTTTTATAAAGTTCAAATCTTCCTGGGATAAAAGCTCTTTTAAAGGCATCATTTACCACATTTTCATTTAATGGATTAAATATTTCAAAGGCTTTGAGTGCAATTGCAGCGTTTATAGGTTGGTGAGTACCATTTAGTGATATTTTTATGTCCTTTATGTCTTTATCCCCGTAATAATTAATTGAATTTTCATTGAAACTCAATTTATTTATTTCAAAATTAAAATCTTTTCCCAATTCGTAAACTTTTGCACCTTTTTTATTTGCAATTTCATAAATAACTTCTTTTGCGGTATTTGGAATACTTCCAATAACAACAGGAGTATTCTCTTTTATTATTCCCGCTTTTTCAAAAGCTATTTTTTCTATTGAATTTCCTAAAATTTTTGTATGCTCTAAACTAACAGTTGTTATAACAGAGACTTTAGGAATAATAATGTTTGTTGCATCAAATCTTCCACCTAGTCCTACTTCAATTGTTGAAATTTCTACATTTTCGTTTTTGAATATCTCAAATGCAATAGCAGTTGCAAATTCAAAAAAGCTAGGAGAATAATCTATACCTTTTTTATCTAAGACTTCTGCTGCATTTTTAATTTTTTCAAAGGATTTTAGAAAAGTATTTTTACTTACTTTTTCTCCGTTAATTAAATACCTTTCCAAAATAGATGATAAATGGGGAGAAAAATATCCCCCCGTTTTAAATCCATGAAATCTAGATAAGTAATGCAAAAACGTTGTGGTACTCCCTTTTCCATTTGAACCAGTTACGTGAAAAGAAGAGAAAGTTTTTTCTGGATTGTTAAGTATATTTAAAAGTTCTTCTATTCTGTATAGACCTATCTTTATTTTACCAAATGGTCTGTTGAAATAAAGATATTTTAGTGCTTCTAAATAAGTCACAGTCATCCCTCACATTAGTGATTTTAGAATTTTTTTTATCTTTTCAATTTGCCCTTCGATATTCGAGAGTTTTTCCTTTGTTTCTTCTATTATTTCTTCTGGTGCTCCTTCCAGGAATTTTTTGTTGTTTAGTTTTTTTCTGAATTTCTCCGCATCCTTTTCTAGCTTTTCAATTTTCTTGGTTAATCTTTTTACTTCAGTATCAATATCTATCAAATTGCCAAGTTCTACAAATATTTCGTTTTCATTGTCGACATATGCACTTGCTGCTTTTTCAGGTTTCATGTTTGAATAACTTATACTTTCAACTTTTGCTAGAGTTTTTATGTAAAGTTCTTCCTCTTGATCAAATTTTATAGTTGAAACTATGTTTACTTTTTTGCTTTGAGATATATTAACTTCTGCTTTAACGTTCCTTATACCTTTTATTATGTTCTTTAACAATTCAAATCTTTTTTCCGCAGTTTCATCTATTAAGTTATCATCAATTTTCGGCCATTCTGAAATAGTTATAGATTCACCATCAGTTGGTAATTTTTGCCACAATTCCTCCGTTATAAATGGCATGAATGGATGAAGAAGTTTTAAGCTATTATCTAATACTTTTACCAATACATTTTGAACAACTGTTTTGTCTTCAGAATTAAGTCGTGGTTTTGAAACTTCGATATACCAATCACAAAGTTCATCCCAGAAGAAATTGTATATTTCCCTTGCCGCAAGATTAAAATCATATGATTCAATTGCGCTGGTTACATTTTTAATTGTTTTTTGAAGTTTTGAAAGAATCCATCTATCCGATAAGTTTAAATTATTTAATTCTTCTTTTTCGAAATCTTTTAGATTTAAAATCACAAATCTTGTTGCATTCCAAATTTTGTTTGCAAACTTTTTACTTGTTTCAATGTGTTTTAAATCTAGTTTTATATCTCTACCTTGTGCAGCAAGTAATGCAAGTGAAAATCTCATGGGGTCTGCTCCGTAATCTTCAATTACATCTAGTGGATCTATTCCATTGCCAAGTGATTTACTCATTTTCCTTCCAAATTTATCACGTACTAGTTGATGTATGTAAACATCCGAGAACGGTTTTTCACCCATAAATTCATATCCCATCATGATCATTCTTGCTACCCAGAAGAATATAATATCAAATCCTGTAACTAATACATTGGTTGGATAAAATTCCTTTAAATCAGATGTTTCATCTGGCCAACCAAGGGTACTAAATGGCCAAAGTGCAGAGGAGAACCATGTATCAAGCACATCTTCTTCTTGACGTAAATTTGTGCTTCCACATTTTTCACAAACGTGTACTTCTTCTTCAGATACGTTTATATGGCCACAATCTTTACAATACCAAATTGGTATTCTGTGGCCCCACCAAAGTTGTCTACTTATACACCAATCTCTTATTTCATACATCCAATTCAAATACACTTTCTTCCATCTGTCTGGATAAAACTTTACTTCTCCATTTTCCACAGCTTCTATTGCTCTTTTGGCAAGTGGTTCCATTTTAACAAACCATTGATCCATTAGCATAGGTTCAATAACAGTGTCACATCTATAACAATGTCCTACGGAATGTTGTAATGTTTCAACTTTTACTAAATATCCTTCTTTTTCCAGATCTTCGACAATCTTTTCCCTTGCTGTATCTCTGCCAAGACCTTGATATTTCCCCGCATTTTCATTCAGTGTTGTATCATCGTTAAATATGTTGATAAATTCGAGGTTATTCCTTTGGCCAATAAGATAATCGTTTGGATCATGTGCGGGAGTTACTTTTAAAGCCCCTGTACCAAATTCTGGATCAACATATGGATCTGCAATTATTTTTAATTTTCTTCCTATAAGTGGTAAAATTACTTCTTTACCAACTAAGTGCTTATATCTTTCATCTGAAGGGGATACAGCAACAGCGGTATCTCCTAGCATGGTTTCTGGACGAGTGGTGGCTATAACTATTTCTCCAGTACCATCAGCAAATGGATACCTTATATAGTAAAGCTTACCTTCATGCTCTTTGTGCTCTACTTCTTCGTCAGATAAAACAGTTTTACACCTTGGACACCAGTTTACAATGTATTTTCCCCTGTATATTAATCCTTTTTTGTATAATGATACAAACACTTTCCTAACGGCTTTTGATAACCCTTCATCTAAAGTAAATCTTTCCCTAGACCAATCCACAGAAGCTCCAATGGCTTTTATTTGATCTTTTATGGTCTTTCTGTATGTATTTGCCCATTCCCAAACAATTTCTAAAAATTTTTCCCTGCCAAGCTCCTCTCTTTTCTTTCCTTCCTTTTCTAAATTTTTTTCTACAGCAGTTTGAGTTGCAATTCCCGCGTGATCTTCACCTGGTAGCCAGAGCGTTTTGTATCCATTCATTCTTTTAAATCTAACTAATATATCTTGTAATGTGATGTTTAAAGCGTGCCCCATGTGGATTTTACCCGTTATATTTGGCGGAGGAATTACAATAGAGTATTTTGGTCCATCTTTTTTAGGTGAAAAATATCCTTTTTCCAACCAAAAGCTGTACAATTTTTTTTCAATTTTATTTGGGGCGTATCTTGTGCCTATCTCATTATTCACTAGGAGCACCTCCTACAGCTTCGATTTTTATGTTTGTCTCTACTTTGATATTCTTATTTCCATAATTTAAGAGTAAATAATCTAGAGAATCTTTTATTCTATTTGCTATTTGTTTGGCAACTATTTCATTAATACCGTGTAAGATTAATACAAAGCTTTTTTCAGATGAACGACATACAAAATCTTTTGGTATTCTAACGCTGTGTTTTATTATCGATGCAATTCTTGCTATAACAAAGTTAATTTCATTGATATCAGTTGATTCAAATTCTAAATCTAAATATATTAGATAAAACGGTGTTTTTGATTCTTTAATTAGCGGATAGATATGGTTAAAAAAGTCTTTATTAGGTAATCTTGTAGTTTCATCAACCCAGTTTCCATTAAAAAGATTTAATAGGTATTCCATACTTTTTCCTCCCGTTTTTTTTAATTATATCATATAAAATTTGTTTGTGAAAACTAAAAAAACTGTGTTATAATCATTCTCGGTGATGGTATAAAAGTCTATTTTAGGAGGTGTGGTGTCTTGAAGTTATCAACCTTTTTGGGAGGTGTTCATCCTCCTGAAAATAAGCATTTATCAAGAGATTATCCAATTAAGAAAGCACCTCTACCTGAAAAGGTATTGGTTTTTATGCAGCAACACGCTGGAAGCCCCGCAAAACCAGTTGTAAACAAGGGTGATAAAGTTAAAACAGGGCAGGTTATTGGTGAACCAACGGGTTTTATATCTTCTTATGTCCATTCGCCTGTTACTGGTACTGTAGTAGATGTTAAAAAGGTTACAAATGTTATTTTTGGAAAAGCGGTAGAAGTAGTGGAAATTCAAAGAGAGGGAGAAGATGAGTGGGAGTTACTACCGCATGGTAATTATGAGAATTTTTCAAACGAGGAGTTAGTTGAGATTATAAAGAAAGCTGGAATTGTAGGGCTTGGTGGTGCCATGTTCCCGACTTATGTTAAATTAATGCCTCCAAAAGACAAGAAGATAGATTATCTTGTTATAAATGGTGCAGAATGTGAACCTTATCTTACAATTGATCATAGGATGATGTTAGAAAGACAAGAAGATATTTTGATTGGAATTGAGATAGTGAAAAAAATATTGGGAATAAAAAATGTGGCAATTGGTATTGAAGATAATAAGATGGATGTAATAAATTTACTTCAAAATAAATGGAAAGGAAAAGTTGATGTTATTCCATTAAAAACAAAATATCCCCAAGGTGCAGAAAAACAACTTATCTACGCAACTACTGGTAGGAAAGTACCCCGCGGAAAACTTCCAATGGATGTAGGGGTTGTAGTGTTGAACGTAAGCACTTTATATGCGATAAAAGAAGCGGTAATAGATGGGAAACCTTTAGTCGAAAGAGGATTAACTGTTACCGGCGAAGCAGTTAATAAACCAGGAAATTGGTGGGTTAGGATAGGCACTCCTATTTCTTGGGTAATCGAAAACCTTGGAGGAGGTTTTAAAGAAAACCTTGAGAATGTAAAAGTACTAATGGGTGGGCCAATGATGGGAATCCCTATAAACAATATTGATACGCCTTTGGTAAAAGGTAACAATGGTATTACAACTTTAATACCTAAAGAACAAAAAAGCACATTTTGCATAAGATGTTCATACTGTGTTAACGTTTGTCCAATGGGATTGCAACCTTATTTACTTGATTTATTAGGAAAGAAAAAAAGATATGATGAAGCAGTCGAAATTGGTTTGTTAGATTGTATTGAATGTGGTTCTTGTACATATATCTGTCCTGCAAAAATAGAACATGTAAAAACGATCAAATTGGCCAAAAAAGTATACAAGGCCCTGAGAGGGGGGAAGAAATAATGAAGTTAATAACTGGAAATGCACCACATGTAAGAGCAAATGACACTACTTCAAAAGTTATGATGGATGTCATTATAGCATTGATTCCTGCCATTATTGGAGCGTGGTACTTTTTTGGTGGTTACGCGCTATTTTTAATTTTACTTGGGGCAGTTACTGGTGAATTGTTTGAATTGTTTATAATGAGAGTGCTTAGAAATGATAAAAGTTTTACCCCAAATGGCAGTGCAGCTGTAACGGGAATTTTACTTGCAATGAATGTAAGTTCTGCAACTCCTTGGTGGGTGTTTTTGATAGGATTAGTTTTTGCATTAGGGATTGCCAAACATGCATTTGGTGGACTTGGAATGAATATTTTTAATCCAGCACTTGCTGGAAGGGCGTTTTTGCTTGTTTCATTTCCCGTGGCAATGACTACTTGGTACAAACCTGTGCTTTCTTTTACAAAATGGATTGATGTGCAAACATCAGCAACTCCACTTGCAATTTTAAAAGAAACTGGAAATGTTAATGTGGGTTATTGGGATTTGTTTATTGGAAATCGTGGAGGTTCAATTGGCGAAACAAGTGTTTTACTACTTTTGGTTGGATTTATATATCTTGTGATAAGAAAGAGAATAAAGATTATGATCCCAATTTCATATATTTCTACAGTTTTTGTTATGTCTAGTGTATTTTATTTTGTAAATCCTTCTTTTGGAACTCCTTTATTCCATATTTTAAGTGGTGGGTTAATGCTTGGTGCTTTGTTTATGGCTACAGATATGGTTACAAGTCCCATGACAATCAAAGGCCAGGCAATTTTTGGAGTTGGTATTGGTGTTATGACATTACTTATAAGGTACTTTGCGGGATATCCAGAAGGAGTTTCACTTTCTATTTTATTAATGAATGCTTTTGTTCCGTTAATTGATAAATATACGATGCCACGAATATTTGGTGAGGTGGAATCATGAAAGAAATGTTTAAAACGGGAATAATTTTAATGGTTTATACACTGGTTGCTGGGTTAATACTAGGATATGTCTATGTTTATACGCAAGATGCAATAAAAATTGCAGAATTAAAAAATACTATTGATGCGGTAAAATTTGTTTTGACAGAAGATGGAAAATTAATTGTAGATGAAAATAAAATAAAAGATGCTGTTGTATCTGCTTCAAATAATCCAGAAGAAGAGTTATTCAAGGCAGAAACAAGCGTTGTTGTTTCTCCTGTTTTTAAGTTTAGAACAAATAAAGGAAATGTTTACGTTTTAAAAGGATACGGAATAGGATATGGTGGTAAAGTAATTTCAGTTGCTTCATTTTTAGTAAAAGAAAATAGGATAGATTTAATGGCAATAAAGGTAATAGATTATTCACAGGAAACACCGGGATTAGGTGCAAAGATAGCAGAAGAGGTTTCTCAAAAGAGGTTTTATCCAATACCATACGAGGGTTTGAAAAATGGTGTAAAAGTTGATAAAGATGCGGGTAAAAGTAATCTCTCACCTGAAGATGCAAAAAAGATAGGAATAGTAAAAATTAGTGATGTTATGACTGGGGCAACTATTACTCCACGAGCTGTAGCAGCAACTTTGAACGCTATGTTTGAGTATTTGCAAAAGGAGGTGCTAAGAAATGGCCAGTAGAACTTGGAAGGAATTTTCTAAGGGATTTGTTGTTGAAAATCCCACATTTGTACAAGCTTTAGGCATGTGTCCTACTCTTGCAACTACTACAAGTGCAAAAAATGGACTTGGAATGGGAATAGCTGCTACGGTAGTTCTAGTTTTATCCAACATAGTCATTTCTCTTCTTAGAAAGGCAGTGCCCGAAAAGATTAGGATACCTATTTTTATAACTATAATAGCATCATTTGTGACAATGGTTGATTTGTTGATGCACGCATATGTATATGATCTTTGGAAAACATTGGGGCTTTTTATTCCATTAATAGTTGTTAATTGTTTGATAATGGGAAGAGCTGAAGCTTTTGCATCAAAAAATAATGTTTGGTATTCATTAATTGATGGTTTGGGAATGGGTTTGGGTTTTACTGCAAGTTTAACTTTATTAGGTGCTATAAGAGAATTATTGGGAAATGGTACGATATTCGATATAAAAATTTGGGGTAAAGCGTTTAATGTGTTTATAATGATACTTCCCCCTGGTGCATATTTAACATTGGGATTATTAGCAGCTTTATTTGCCTTTATTGGCATGAAAAGAAAAGAAAGGGGGAAGGTTAAATGAAGGTATTTTTAATTTTACTTTCTGCAATGCTTGTTAATAATTATGTTTTTATAAGATTTTTGGGTATATGTCCGTTTTTAGGTGTTTCTAAAAAAATGGATACAGCATTTGGAATGGGGCTTGCTGCCACCTTTGTGCTTGTTATGTCATCAACGATTTCTTGGTTTTTGGATAGATTGTTAATAAGTTTGGGACTTGAATTTTTGAGAACAATTGTTTTTATTCTTGTAATAGCATCATTTGTACAATTTGTTGAGTTATTTTTGAAGAAAAATAATCCAAATTTATATGATGCTTTGGGAATTTTTCTTCCTCTTATCACTACAAATTGTATAATTCTTGGTGTAGCGCTTATTAACAGTATGAGTAATTACAATTTACTTGAGGCAATATTCAATGCACTGGGAGCAGGTTTGGGATTTTTGCTTGCGTTAATTGTTTTTAGCGCAATAAGGGAAAAGCTTGAGTTATACGATGTTCCAAAACCTTTTGAAGGATTACCTTTGGCTTTAATAACTGCTTCACTCTTATCTCTGGCTTTTATGGGATTCCAAGGTATGATAAAAATATGAACTTGAAAACTTTATCATCCTTTGATATAATATTTACTGAGATTAGCGGGTGTAGCTCAGTTGGTAGAGCATCAGCTTCCCAAGCTGAGGGTCGCGGGTTCGAATCCCGTCGCCCGCTCCAGGGCCATATGTGCCCTTTTTTTTTAATTTAAAAACAGGGGTGAAATAATTGAGTGTAGATGCAATTATTGCTTTAATAATATTTGTTATCGTATACTACTTAATTATTTCAGAAAAGATACATAGGTCCATTGCTGTTGTTTTAGGTGCTTTTATTTTAACATTTTTTGGAGTTTTTGAAGACCCAGATTATTTGTTTAAAAATTATGTGGATTTTGATACTATATTTTTATTGATTGGAATGATGCTTTTAGTTTCTACAATTAAAAGTGTTGGATTTTTTGAATACGTTGCATTTTGGATAATAAAATTTTCAAAGAATTCTTTACTAAAGATTTTCTTGCTTATTAATTTTTTTGTTGCACTGTTTTCAGCTTTTATTGATAATGTCACTACTGTAATGATTTTTATACCTATTACTTTGGCAATTGCCGATGCAGCCAACATCGATCCTACCTTTTTTGTACTTTCAGAGGTTTTTAGTTCAAATATTGGGGGAACTGCAACACTAATTGGAGACCCACCTAATATTTTAATAGGTAATGCTGCACGTTTAACATTTAACGATTTTATTTTAAATACTGCATTCCCAACAATTATAACGCTATTAATTGTGTTGATTATATTTTTGATTAAATATAAAAAGTTTTTATCCAATAAAATAGAATTTAATTTTAATGAACTTTCAATATCGAAGAAAAATTTGATAAAGTCGTTTATTTTGCTTTCAGTTGTAATATTGCTTTTTGTCCTTCAAGAAAAATTACAGATTCATAGTTCTATTATAGCTTTTGGTATGGGTTTTGTTTCTATTTTAGTTATTGATCCAAAAAACTTGGAAAAACATTTTGCAGAAATTGAGTGGAGTACTATATTTTTCTTTATAGGTTTGTTTATTATTACAGGTGCTTTAGAAGATACGGGAATTTTAAAACAAGTTGCCTTGGTTTTGAGTGAAAATTTTGGAAATTCACCCAGATTATTTGGTTTGGGTTTGATAGTTATGTCATTCTTTGTGAGTGGATTTTTTGATAATATTCCGTTTACGGCAACTATGATTCCGGTAATAAAGATGTTGCCGTCAATAAACTCATCTTTTTCAAATTTGATGCCGTATTGGTGGGCACTATCATTAGGAGTTTGCTATGGTGGAAACTTTACTCCAATTGGTGCATCTGCAAATATTGTTGCAATTACTATGCTTGTAAAATATTCCAAGAAAAACGTTTCATTTAAAGATTTTTTTAAGTTTTCAGTTATTCCTTCTTTGGTCTCTTTGATTGTTTCTATCGTTTACATAGAAATTAGATATTTTTAAAGGGAGTGACATGTATGATTTTAAACCTTTTAGGCCTTATAATTGGATTTGTTTTATTAATAAAGGGAGCAGATTGGTTAGTTGATGGGGCGGTTTCAATTGCTCTGGGTTTGGGAATTTCGAAAATTGTCGTAGGACTTTCAGTTGTAGCATTTGGAACTTCACTGCCTGAATTGGTTGCTTCGTTGGTTTCTGTTGTAAAAGGACATAGTAGCGTATCCATATCTAATGTCGTGGGGAGTAATATAGCCAATATTGCAATTGCTCTAGCTTTGGCAGCTTTAATTTCAAATATTAAGATAGAAAAAAATACATCTATGGTTGAAATACCTTTTATGATTATCTCCACAGTAGTTTTTACGGTACTTTTTTTAAGAGAAAAAATTTTAATGTGGAATTACGGAGTAGTTTTTGTTTCACTTTTAATTATTTATCTTTATTATTTAATTAAAAGTGACAAAGAAATGGTAGAAAAAGAATTTGAATCTGAAGCAAAAGTTTACAAAACAAATATAGCTTTTCTTCTTGTAGGTGTAGGTGTTTTAGGTATTTGGTTAGGTGGAGAGCTCACAATAGATAATGTAGTGAAAATAGCAAAATATTTTCATCTTAGTGAAACGTTTGTGGGATTGACAATAGTTGCTATAGGGACTTCATTACCAGAAATAGTTGTAAGTTTAATTTCAACTTTAAAAAAAGAACAAGATATATTAGTTGGAAACATAGTCGGAAGTAATATTTTTAATATTTTATTTATTTTAGGGGTTAGTTCTTTGGTAGGTACTTTGGGAATTGATGTTAAAAGCTTTACTTTAGACCTTATTATAATGAATTTATTATCTATTTTGTTATTCTTGTTTGCGATTTTTAGGAAAAAGATAGGGAAATTAGAAGGTATAGTATTTTTAACTATCTATATAATTTACATATATCAAATCATTTTAAGAAAATAGGGGGTGTAGTTATGAGAGAGGCATTAACTTTCGATGATGTGCTTCTTATTCCAGGATATAGTGAAGTTTTACCTGCAGATGTAGAAGTAAAGACAAGATTAACACGGCAAATTAGTTTAAATATACCACTTGTAAGTGCTGCTATGGATACAGTTACTGAAGCGGAACTTGCAAAAGCTATAGCAAGAGAAGGTGGTATAGGAATAATCCATAAAAATTTATCTATTGAAGAACAAGCGCATCAAGTTAAGATTGTTAAAAGGACTGAAAATGGTATAATAGATGATCCTGTTACAATTTCTCCAGATATTAGCGTCGAAGAAGCAGAAAAAATAATGGCAGAGTATAAGATAGGAGGACTTCCAGTTGTCGATGAATCCAATAAATTATTGGGATTGATTACAAATAGAGATATAAGATTTGAAAGAAATTTAAAGAAACCTGTAAAAAAATTGATGACTCCTGTTAGTGATTTAATAGTTGCTAATGAGGGAATTTCTCTTGAGGAAGCAAGAGATATTTTACACGAAAACAAAATAGAAAAACTACCTATTGTAAGATCCGATGGTACTCTTTCGGGACTTATTACTATCAAAGACATAAGGAGCGTTGTAGAGCATCCAAACGCATCGAGAGATAAGAAAGGAAGACTTTTAGTTGGCGCAGCAGTTGGAACAAGTGAAGATACTTTACTAAGGGTGGAAAAATTAATTTCCGCAGGAGTAGATGTTATAGTTGTTGATACAGCACACGGACATTCAAAAAAAGTTATAGAAACTTTGGTGAAAATAAGAGAAAATTTTCCTCATATTTCAATTATTGCCGGGAATGTGGCAACGGCAGAAGCAACGGAAATGTTAATAAAATCAGGCGCTGATGCTGTAAAAGTAGGAATTGGGCCTGGTTCGATTTGTACTACAAGGGTCGTTGCAGGTATTGGAGTCCCCCAATTAACAGCAATATTTGATTGCGTTAACGTGGCAAAGAAATACGATGTACCAATAATAGCTGATGGTGGGATTAGATTCTCTGGTGATATAGTTAAAGCTCTAGCTGCAGGTGCTGAAGCGGTAATGTTGGGTAGTATCTTTGCAGGAACTGAAGAAGCACCAGGAGAAACAATTTTATATCAAGGAAGAAAATATAAGTCATATAGAGGAATGGGATCGCTAGGTGCTATGAGCAGAGGAAGTGCAGATAGATATTTTCAAAGTAAAAACCAAAAATTTATACCTGAAGGTGTTGAAGGAATGGTACCATATAAAGGTGATGTTAAAGATGTTGTATATCAATTGATAGGCGGACTTCGCTCAGGAATGGGGTATGTCGGAGCAGCAACTATAAAAGAATTACATAAAAAAGCTAATTTTATAAAAATTACCGCCGCATCGGTTAAAGAAAGTCATCCTCATGATATAATAATAACTAAAGAACCACCTAATTATTGGTCTAAAAGTGTATAGGTTGAATAATAAATCCGGTATTTAATACCGGATTTATTTTGTATTTTTAATTAAATGTTTATACATTTGTTTTAATTAATTAGTAACATTGTTAAATCAAAGATAACCATTGTAATTTATATGTAGTACAATCTAAATTAAGGATATAAAAAATATATGAAGTAGGTGAGAGAATATGAAGTTGAAAAGTTTATCGAGTTTAATAATGTTTTTGACTATTGGTACTGTGATATTTGTTTCTATTTTTTTCTTGTGGTTCAGTTATGTTAATTTTTATAAAGAGTTAAGGTATGAAAAAATAGATAAGGTAAAAAGTGTGGTTGAAAGTGCATATGGTATTGTGGAAAATATCTACAAAATGGAGAAAAATGGAATTATAGATCATAATAAGGCAATAGATTTTGTGAAAAGATATATTTCTTCAATGAAATTTGATGGGAGTAATTACGTATTTATTTTTAATGAAAACTATGTTGGAATTGTACATCCGACTTTGGAAAACAAAAAAGCAAATAATATAAGAGATCCAAAAGGAAGGTTAATACTTGTTGATTTAGTAGATGGTGCAAAAAGAAACGGTGAGTTTATATATGAATATGTTTGGAATAAACCATCGTTGGGAAAAGATGTAGGTAAAATTTCATATGCAAAGTGGTTCGCCCCATACAAATTTATAATTGGAGCAGGAGTTTATATTGATGATATTAATAAAATAGTAAATAGTTTTTTCATTAAAAATTTGATTACAATATTAATAGTTCTTGGAATTACTTTCATAGTTGTACTTTATATAGGAAAAGGTATAAAGAGAGATGTAAAAAAAGTTGCTTTAGTTGTTGAAAATGTTTCTAAAGGAGTTTTATCTGAGAAAGTACAAGTAGATAGGAAAGATGAAATAGGTAAAATAGCAAATTCATTAAACAATATGATTGATGGTTTAAGAACAATAGTTTCTTCTCTTACTAAAAATTCGAAAAACTTAGAGGAGTCATCGCAAAGTTTATATGAAATTTCAAATAAGGAAAAAGATGTAGCCGAAAATTTAGTGAAGACATTTGGAAAAGTTGTTTCAGATTCACAAAATATTTCGGCATCGCTTGAAGAGGTAAATTCAAGCATTGAGGAAGTTGCGGCAAGTGCACAAGCTGTTTCTAAAGCTTCGATGGAATTAGCAGAACGTTCTAATGAAATTTCTGAAAGCGTAAAAGATGGAGCAAACTCTGTAAGTAGAGTATATGAAATAATCGAGAAAGGATATAACGAAATTTTGTATACTGCTAAAATGGTTGACGAATTATCTTTGTCTGCTGCAAATATTAAAGAAATATTAGAAACAATTAATGGAATTTCTGAACAAACAAATTTACTTGCACTAAATGCTGCGATTGAGGCTGCAAGAGCAGGAGAAGCTGGTAAAGGGTTTGCAGTGGTTGCTGATGAAATTAGAAAACTTGCGGAAGAAAGCAAAAAAGCGACAAATAATATTGCAAATATTTTAGAAAAAATAAGGGAAAATGCCAATATAGTTAATGAAAATACAAAAAATACAGTTACAAGCATAAAAGATGCGGCAGATTTTTCAAAAGATGTTAAGGTAAAACTTGAAAAAATTGAAGAAGAAATATTTGGGATTACGAATATGATTAATAATACAGCTGCATCCGCTCAGGAGCAAAGTGCAGCAGCAGAGGAAATGTCTAGTGCAGTTGATAGTACAACTAGAACGCTCTCAGAACAAGTACATAGGATTGAATTAAATAAGGATATGCTTGATGATCTTGAAAAGGGAATAACAAAATTAAATACAATGAGTAATGATTTAAAGAAAGTAGTTACTGTTTTAAACAAAATAGTAAATAGTTTCAGATTTTAGGTGTATTTTAATAAAGAAACTGCACTGGTTTTCCAGTGCAGTTTTTTGTGATATACTTTTTTTCAGAAACAGGAGGTGTTTTGATGAGATTTCCTATACCATCTTGGGCATTCGATTCTGTAATATATCAAATATTTCCAGATAGGTTTTTTATTGGAAACGGTTCAAATGTTGAGTTGAAAAGAAATCTTTACGAAAAAAGAGGAGGAAGAATAGAAAATTGGGATGTTCCTCCAAAAAAAAAGGAGAGAAGCGAGCACGTAAAGGTATTTTACGGAGGAGATTTATGGGGGGTTGCCGATAAAATTAGTTACTTAAAGGAATTGGGAGTAAATGTTATTTATTTAACACCGATATTTTTATCAAATTCCAATCATAAGTATGATGCCATCGATTATTTTAAAGTTGATCCTCAATTTGGAGGAATAAAAGCATTAAAGAAGCTTTTAAAAAAATTGCATAAGGGAAACATGAAATTGATTTTAGATGGAGTTTTTAATCATGTTGGAAAAGAGAATGTATATTTTAAAAAGGCCTTAAAGGGTAATAAGTCTTTTAAAAATATGTTTGTTTTTTATGAGAAGCATTATAGGGGTTGGTGGGGAACAAAGAGTTTACCAGAACTTGTTTTGGAAGAAATATCTGTCAAAGAATACATTACCAATGTTTTGATTAAATATCTTGAATTGGGAATTGATGGTTGGAGATTAGATTGTGGCCAGGATCTTGGCCCAGAGTTTAGTAGATATATAACTTCAAAAGTGAAGGGTTTTTCTTCAGAAAAGTATGTGGTAAGTGAACTTTGGACGTATCCTGCAGGATGGGATATGGTTGACGGAGTAATGAACTACCATTTTAGAGAAAATGTAATATCCTACGTTAAAGGGACTAATAAAAATTTTGGACTTTATCTTGAAAGAATGTATAAAGAAACAAGTAATATTTTAACATGCTGGAATATGTTAGATAGTCATGATACGGAAAGACTTGCTACAATAATTGAGGATAAATTTTTGAGGATGTTTGCAATATTTCTTCAGTTTACTTATCCCGGTGTACCTGTAATATATTATGGGACAGAAATTGGTATGGATGGTGGTCCTGATCCAGAGTGTAGAAAGACAATGGATTGGAATGAAAATAATTGGGATATAGAATTAAGGGATTTTTATAAAAGAATTATTAAATTAAGAAGAAAAGAACCAGCTTTGCGTTATGGAGGGTTTGAATTGTTAAATAATGACCCAATCGTATTTATGAGAAAAACCCCTATGGTTTTGGATAATCTGATTGTATATGGAAATATCTACGATAAACCATATGAATTAATTGTAAATTTACCCGATAATAGAATCTTGAGCGGAACTGAATATGTTGATTTATTTAATGATGAAAAATACTATGTTAAAGGTGGAACATTGCAGATAAGGATGTTACCACGCTCTTTTGGAATTTTAAAATTGAAAAATACCATAGTAAATAACTATGATCAATATAAAAGAATAAGTTAGGAGGTTAGTTGTGAAATCGTATGAATATTATGAAAAAATAGCTCACTTATACGATCAAATGTATGAAGATGAGGAATGGAAAATTTTAAGACAGGCCGTACAAATTTATATAGAAAATGTAATTGGTTCATTAACTGGCAAAGTATTGGATGTGGGAACTGGGACAGGATATTGGCTGAATTTTTTTTTGAAAAAGAATTTTCAAGTGTATGCCATTGAACCGTCAAAAAAAATGTTAGAAATAGCTAAAAGAAAGTATAAAGACAAGGTAAACTTTTTCAACACGAAAATTGAAGAGTTTGAATTTGAAGACAGATTTGACATCTTAAATTTGCAAGGAGACGTTTTAAGTTATATTGAAGATTTGGATTTTGTAATGAAAAAAATGAAAAATTTAGTTAAGAATAAAGGATATATATTTGCAACTGTAGATAGTTACTATTTTATGAGAAGGCAGATAATAAAATATGGAAATTTAAAAGAACTAAGAGACTTTGATAGAACACATATTACCACTGTTGGATCACAGTATGGAACTTTTAAATCTAGGTGCTTTACTGTTGAGGATATTTTAAATCTCAAAAGGTATGGATTTGAAGTTATTGATATAAGGGGATGTGGTCTTTCAAAGGTATTATCTGAGGAATTAAAAAACTCGTATTTAATAAAAGAAGCAGAGCATATATTTTTTGCATTGAGAAAGTTATAAAAACAAGGGTAATCTTTACCCTTGTTTTTTTGGTTACTTAGTGAGTCTGTTTCAAAAATAGTAAGAGACTAATCCGAAATCAAAAAATAGATACAAAAATATA
>NZ_LNGA01000015.1:0-52874 GCF_018588215.1 Thermosipho sp. 1244 | reverse complement strand
TAAAAATGTTATATATTTGAATTTAAAGTAATAGAAGGGAAAGAGAAAAAGGGAGCACTAGAGCAGCTAAAAGAAAAAAGATATTATGAAAAGTACAAAGAAAGATGCAAAGAGATATACATAATAGGAGTGGAATTTGACAAGGAAGAAAGGAATATAGCATACTTTGAATGGGAAAGAGTATGATGGAGAGGGTTGGAGAGGTTAGTGTTTTTTTGTCATTCTGAGGAGCATAGCGACGTTTTTTTACTAACCTTCTAACCTATCCAACGCTATCTAATCTATCCAATCTCGCTAACACTATCCACCACTTGCTAATTAAGATCCTTCGACTCTGCTTACGCTTTGCTCAGGATGACATCCCCTTCGACTTCGTTCCTCAGAATGACATCCGCTTTGATTAAGCATGGGATAGCAGCAAGGCGTAAGTTTATTTTAAGAAGCAATGAGAAAAGAATATTGGTTTGAAAAAACTTCAAAACACAGCCTATTGTCGTAAAATGTGTTACTTTATTAGTGTCAAAAATAACCATGCAAGAAGACCAACTATATTCCTGTCTTTAAACGTTGTATTTTTGGTTATAATTATTCCCTTGCTAAAAACTTTGTTCATTCCTAGTCCGAATACCAATAGTAGGGCCCATTGTATAAGTTTAAACCGTTGGATACTATATTTGAATTGTTTAAATAGATGCTTGAGAACTATCATCTCTATATGTTGGAGAGGAGGTATTTTTTTACCACTTATATTTGAGATTATAGAAGTGATAATTTTTTAGGTTTCTAATATTTTTGTGAGGGATTTAATATATTTAGCAGCATTGCCAAATGTAAAGTCTCGGTATATATTTTTTGTAATTTTGCTAATTTTACCTTTTGAGCGTTTAAGAAGGTTCTAAACTTTAAAGGAAGATAAACTAAATCTTTGCTAACACCCTTTCTACCTGGTAACCTTTCATTTGAGATTTTTAAGTCATATAATCCTATTTTAATGAACTTTATTAGAAAGGTTGTTGAAAATAATATGTCTATTACTAAAGATTTCATCACTTTTTTTCATCAAGGATTCGTTAGAAAGAGTTCATCAAAATTCATTTTGTTACTTTCTTTTTAAAGTTTTTTTAGTAGTGTTATAACAAAAAATGTGCAATTTTGCCTAATCAACCAGACAAACTCGCACGCATTTTTCGGATAGATTGTATAAATTTGTTGTAAATTATATTTGGGTAAAGAAATTCACTTTTTAATTAGGTTGTTAAAATGATTGATGATGAAGTTGTTGAAGTTGTAGTGATAAATGATGTTGTAAATGAAAGAGTAATTGGGAAGATAGTATAATTTTTTGTTATTCAGAACACAAAGCACAGTTTTTCTCAAATTTGTTTATAAATTTTGATGAATTCATCAGGTGTGAATATTTTAATATTTTTGATGGTTTTAAAGTGTTTTGTGCTTCCTGTTATTGGGATATTTAGGTAATATACTACTTCAATAAACGGAGAATTTCCAGAATCTATTAATTTAATTTGGAGTGCAGGTTGTGATACAATCATGAATTGTATAAGAAATGAAGTCATTAACAAGATTTTCTGGAAAAGAAAATTTGTTCTTCTCTAACTTCCTTTATTATCTGATTAATTTCCACTTGAAAACAAATAACACAACTTTTTGTATTAGCTGTGCAAAAGTATATAATTAAGATGTAAGATGAAAAATTATAACGTTAACATAAGGAAAGATTGTCATAGGGACTAATGCAACAATACTCCCAGGTGTGATTGTCGAAGAAGATGCACTTGTAGCAGCTGGTTCTGTAGTTACAAAAAATGTTCCTGCAAAAAAGATAGTGGCAGGTGTTCCTGCAAAGGTTTTAAAAGATGTACCAGATGAGCAGCTGTTAATAAATCAAACATATTACAAAAAATGAAATGAGTCTGGAGAGAGCGGCGAGTGTTGTAGAGATTAGAGATAGTCATATGGTTCGATTTAAAGAAAAAATGTATGTTGTTATGTTGAATGTGCAATAACGTTGGGAGGGGTAGAGTGAATATTAAGAAATTTTTAGCAAACGGAGAATACAAAAAAATTATAGAACTTCTTGATGGAAAAGCGAAAACGCCTGATGAGTATAACGCACTTGGTCTTGCTTATTACAGTACAAGCAGAAAAAACAAAGCGATATTAAACTTTAAAAAAGCATTATCGCTTGACCCACAAAATTTGGATGCGCTTTTTAACCTTGCAGAAATGTTTCTGCAAATCGAGAAATACCCTAAGGCTAAAGAGTATGCGTTGAAACTTCTCGACGTTTCACCTAAGGAATGGATGGTGCATGATATACTGGCTGAAACTTACATGTTTGAGGGTTTTTTCGACAAGGCAGCAGAGCATATAAACGAAGCATTATCATACGCTCCAGCAGAAAATTTAGAGGCTTTGCATGTGAAACTGGAAAAATTAAAGATTCGGATAGAGAAAGCAAAGAAGCAAAAAAGACTTGCGATAATATGTTTAATGGGGCTTGATAACTTCATAGATGATATAATCAAAGGTTTGTCAGATGAATATTGGATCCAACGGTGGGCAGTGAGGAACGATAAGGAAATAAAGGCAAGTATAGACTGGGCTGATATAGTATGGTTTGAGTGGGCCAACGAAGCAGCAGTGATAGGAACAAATTATCCAGGAATTGTTGAAAAAAAAGTTCTCGTGAGATTACATAGTTACGAAGTGTTTACCAATTTTCCTTTAAAAATAAATTGGAATAACGTGAACAAAATAATTTTTGTGGCGCCGCATATGCGAGAAATTTTGAAAATGACATTTCCAAGTCTTGCAGGAAAAATAGATAGTAAAATAATTTACAATGGAATCGATTTAGAAAGGATACCTTTCATGGAAAGAAGTAAAGGATACAACATAGCGTGGGTAGCACATATAAGTTATAAGAAAAATCCTGCTATGATACTTCAGGTGATTAAAAAGCTAACAGAAATTGATAAACGTTACAAAATTCATATTGCAGGAGATTTTCAAGATAGCAGATACGAGTTGTACTTAAAATATATGGTTGAAGAAATGGGGTTAAAAAATAATGTAATCTTTTATGGGTGGGTAGACGATATGGAAGAATGGTGGAGAGATAAAAACTATGTACTTTCTACAAGTATTCATGAAGGACATCCCTATAATATTATGGAAGCAATGGCGAGAGGAATAAAACCTGTGATACACAATTTTTATGGAGCAAAAGAATTATATGAGGCAGAATGGTTGTTTTCTAGTATTGACGAAGCAGTAGATATAATTAAATCTGAAAACTACAATTCTATTTACTATAGGCAATATGTTATTAATAGAAAATGGACAGTTAAAGATCAAGTAAATGCGGTAAAAAAAGTTTTAAATGATATTTTAGTAGATAAGAATGATCCTAGGAAAAAAAAAATAATGTTTGACAAAAAACAAAGAATAAAAAAATTAGATATGTATAAAGACAAATCATCCACATATGAAGGTTTGGAAAAACTTGAACCATATCTTAAAGGAGAATATTTTGACAAGGGGCTAGTTATAAACTACAATGTTATACCTCAATACAAAGATTTAAAAAATTTTATAGAATCTCGATTGAAAGATAAAAGAGTTTTGCATATAGGATTTGCTGATCATAAGGATATAATTGGTATGAAAATTAAATCTAACCAGTGGATTCATAATTTCATACTCAAAGTAGCTAGAGAAGTTTGGGGGATTGATATTGATTGTGAAGCAGTGCGTTATTTGAAAGATGTGTATGGAATTCAAAATATAATTTGTGCTAATATTGAAAATTATTATGAATTACCAGATATTATAAAACAAACAGACTGGGACAGTATAGTTGTTTTTGATGTAATAGAACATCTTCAAAATCCGATAAAATTTCTAAAGGCTGTTAAGAAACTTAAAGCGACTCAACTTGTTGTATCTGCTCCGAATGCCTATAGATGGGAAAATATAATACAAGGGTTTAACAATATGGAAATTGTAAATACTGATCATAAATATTGGTTTTCAGGTTTTACTTTGATGAAAACCGTAACTTTGGCAGGTTTTAAGGTAAAGAATCTAGTATTTCTTGATAGGTATTTGAAAAACATACCAGAAAAATTTTCAAATTCAATTTTTAGAGATACAGTGCTTGTTATTGCAGAATTTTGAAACGGAATTGGAGTAAAACGTAAAAAAGCATGCAGATTAATGAAAGAAGTGATATTTTAAAACGTTTATTTTACCTATGAAATGTCTAAAAATTTCATTAAAATGATTTGTTAGTAAGTTGTTGGAAATGAAAAGCAACACAGGTTTTCCTTGTGTTGCTTTTTTATAGCAATAGTTTTAGTAACTAGAATGATTCTTGCTATGGCACTTTTGGGGAATGTTGAAGAACATTCATTTAAATTTTAGGGTAACAAAAAATATGTATAGAAAAATAATACGTGAGAGATATGGAGGTGGGAATTTGAAAAAAATAATAATTTTATTGTCCGTTTTACTTTTTATTGTTATGGCATGTACAACAAATGATGATAGTTTCAAATTAGAGATAATTGCACCTGATGTGGTGGAGGCTTCAAAAGAAGCGCAGATAGTCGTGAGTGGAGATTTGATCGGCGCAAAAGGTGGAACCTTGGAAATAGTTGATGAGTACAATAGAAAAATGATAAAAAATTTTGGAAAGGTTCCAGAAACGATAAATATTTCTTTTGATAAGCCTGGAAAATATTCACTAAAGGCAAGTGTTATATCTCTTTTGGATGGAAAAAAGTACGAGGATTATAAACCAAAACTTTATGTTTACGATCCATCACAGCCATTGATAAGAAATATCTCTGTTATTCCAAGTAAGATTTTTGTAGGTGATGATGTAATATTGTATTTAGACGTAAATTCCAAAAGTCCAGAGGTGAATATAGAAACAGAAGGTCTTTCAAAATATGGAAAAAAAGAAATTTCAACTATGCTAAAACCTGGAGAGCTCTTTTTGAATTTGGGAAAGTTCGATGAAAGTGGAAATAAAGAGTTTTTCATAAAAGTCGATAATTTAATAGGTGCTGAGGATTCCACAAAGATTTCTTTAAATATTTTACCTATTGATAATGAGGCGCCGCAAATTGTAATACATTCAAAATTCTCTTACCCCACAAATTCGAATATTTTAATAAATGTCGATATCTCAGATGATGTAAAGCTTTCAAGTTATGAGGTTTATTTGGATGGAGAGTTAAAATTACAAGATAGTGTGGATCAAAAAGAGTTAAAAAATATCCCAGTGCAACTAAACAAATTAGAAGCAGGAGATCACTCGTTAATAGTTAAGGCAACTGATTGGTTAGGTAAAAAATCTATGATAGGAAAAAGAATATTAATAGGGGATACTTATTTAAATTTTGAGATAACAGTTTCCAATGAATCAAATCTTATCCCGGGACATTCTACGATAATTTCTGTGGTGCCGGTTGAAAGTATAAATTTTAGAAAAATTATATACTTTATAGACGGTAAGAAATATTTTGAAACGGTAGATCAAACGTATGTTGAGTGGATAGTAGAAGAAGGTGGACACTATATAACGGTATATGCGGAAGATGAAAGTGGAAGAGCAGGTATAAATGAAATATTTGTATCTGTAAACGACACTAACGCACCTAAGTTAAAAGCTATGACCGTTAATGGGAAGGTTTTAGATAAAACGGATAATAATAGGATACCTATTGGTAGTAACACTATAAGCGTGTGTTTTGAAGATCCAGGAGGTATATCAAAGGCTTCTACGCCTATATTGTATATAAAGGAAGATCACTATTCTGATTTTTATGATATTTTAGAGATGAATTTAAGTGAGATTTCAAATGATGAAAAACAGGCAACTTTTACAGTTAACACGTCTATTGGGTATGGGTATTTTTACCTATTTGTTAAAGGAGTGAAGGATAAAGAAGGGAATGAATATACAGGAGAAGATGTATTTACCGTTATAACAGGATACTGATTTTGGAGGTGTGTAAGATGAAAAAATGGGTTTTTTTGTTTTCTATTATTTCGGTTTTTGCTTTTGCTATTAATATATCACCGCTTTGGGAAAATGATTATATCGAATTATCTCCTACGGGATATGTCCAAGGTGGAGGTGTTGCAGTAAAGCAGACGGGAGATATACATTTTTTAAGTAAAGATTCATACTACTACGTTATAAATAGATTGGGAAATATAACGGGAAATTATGGAACTCCAGATGGAGGGGTTGGCTGGAAACATATAAGTTATCCTATAATACTCAATAATAATTACATTGTGTATGTTACTTCAAATTACAATGGAAAAAGTTATGTTAACGTAAGGACAAATGCCACAAATAAAAAAGTAGAAATTAGCGGTAATGTATCAAGGGCAGCTGTAGCATTTGCAGATGGAAGTAATATTCACATATATGTGGGAATAGGTTTGGATGGAGGGCATGGAGTCTACCACTTGGTTTATGATATGGGGACTGATACATTTACAACTACAAATGATTTTTATGGAACCGATGGACCTGTAGAAATATCTCCAATTTTATCTCCAAAGAAAGATGCATTGTTTGTTTTAGATAAAAGTGGTAATTTTTACAAAATAGCGCTTGATAGTTCTTTTAACTTAACGGCAACCGTTAATAAGATTCAATTGGGTGGAGATTTTGAAACACCAATGGCGTATAGTGAAGGTTTTATTTACGCTGTAAGTCGTGGAGGTACATTGTATAGAATTCCACCTGAAGGGGTAAATTCAGATGTAGATTTTATAAAATTGGGAAATTCCAGTATGGCCGCTGGTGTTTTGGTTGACTCTAAAGGATATGTTTATATCTTTGATGACCTTGGAACAATTCATGTAATAAGAGTTTCTGATGACTTATTTAAAATTGCCTCACATTCCATTTATAACGATTTTGGATCTGGATATAGATTTGCCACCACACCTCTTTTATTTAAAAGATCCTCTGAAAATAAAATTTATATTTTTACATTACTTAATGCGGAAACAAAAGGATCTGGCAAGATAGTGGTTTATTCAATGAGCTATGATGATTATAGTTTTGCTAAAGAATGGGAAAAAGATGTAAGCGAAACATTTTCGATTATAAGCTCTCCTGCAATGGTCCCACTTTCTTCTGTAAACGAAGAAGTTTATATCATAGCATTTACAACAAGCCATGATAAAGTGTATGCATATACTGTAGATGCAAAGGGACCATATGGTTTTTGGGCAATGGAAGGTCAAAATTCGTATAGAACAGGTTTTGTTGATGCCGATGCACCAACATTTCAAACTAGCATCACTTTAAAGGCAAAAGATTGGTATTCTGGAATAGAACTTTCTAAGGAGAATTTAAATGATACAAATGGTAAATATGGAATATTGTTTGATGCGACAGTTGTTTCAATATCTGATAGTGGTGATATTTCATCGCATACAACGGTGCAATACACAACTAATCCAAATTTGAATAACACAGATCAATCGGTAAATGATCCAATACCATCTGGAAGAGCTGGTCTTGATAAATTACTAATAAAATTTGCAACAGAAACTACTACAACTTTGCTTTTTAACGATTCTTTTATAAGCAACGTAACAAACAACGTTATTAGTTCTCCAATTGTGGATGCAACGTTTGCATTTAGACAATTTGATTCTGGGATACCAGGATTGGATGTTCCTTATCTTGAAAGTAATCAAGCAACTATTTTATTTGGATATGATGATAAAGAAGCAGATATTTTAGCAGATTCTACGTATGCTATACTAATAAAGTACAACTTGCCGGATAGTGTTGCATCTGAAATGGTAAATTTTGGAAAGGGCGAAACGGTAAAGACGATAGATGCATACACACCATTTACCAGTATTACTATACCTTCTACTGCTTTTGCGTATAAGTGGAAGGTATATCAATGGGATTCAAATAGTTTGTGGGGATATAAATCTTTTGACTATAAATCTATTGATACTTTAAACTTAGGAGTTGATGATACCAAGCGTGCGCCTACTTATATTGAAATTTACTACACGGAACTTACAGGTACTGTAACCTTTGTTGTGCCAATGTACGCGGAAAGTAAAGCAAGGGCGTTTATATTAATAGATGCTGCAAAAGGAGCTTTGTCAAGTACATTGTATGCAACACTCACAAGTCCTGAAATTTCCATGTCTCTTTCTACAATAACTTCTATTGATGTAAATCCATCGTTTGTGGAAAATACGGATTTAAGTGTTACAAGAGATGATTATTTAAAGCTTGTTTTTGAAGAAATTTCAAGGAGTGGAGTTTCACAAGATACAAGGGTTGCTACTATAAGTTTGTGGTTGGATTTTGCAACTAATACTTATCTTTATTTTAATAATCAAGCAAGGTATTTTGATTTATTTAACATAGAACTTTATACACAACTAAAAAACAACCCTGTTGAAAGAGGACTAGTTTCAAAGAATAAATTTATTGCAAATAAGTATTTAACACTACCTGGAGATTTTAATTTAGACGGAGTTGTGGATATAGATGATTATTTGATATTTAGGAATGCCTTGTATAATTATCAAAGAAATGGTGTATATGATCCCACATATGATATAGGACCGCGTGTTGATTTTATGCCACCAAATAGGGGATATATTCCTGGATTTTCTGAAAAAGATGGAGTAATAGATGAAATGGATTTAAACGTATTCTTGGTTATGTATGGATATACACCGCCTTCTACTAATATAGAGTATTCTGGAAATTAAGGGAGGGAAAATTTATGAAGAAAATAATATATACTTTAGGTATAGCGTTGCTAGTTATTTTAAGTAGTTGTGGTATTTTTTATAGAGGTGTGAGTAATTCCACAGATAAGGTAGTAAATATTCAAACATTAGTTGAAATAAAAGACCCATATGGAAAGAATGTATACGTTAGTGGAAAGATAAATGGCTTTGATATTGTATTGGCTAATAGGCAAGTTGGGGTAGAAAAAAAGCTTTCAAAGATAAATAGTGTGGTACTTAATACGAATATGTTTGATTATACATACACATTTGATGGAAAAAAGGTAACTATTAACCTCAAAATAAAAAAGGATTTACCGGAAAACTTTGCCGAAATTCAAAAAAACCTAAAAGGTCAAATTGTACTTTATACATATAAACTCAATGCAGCAAAATTTAACGTTTGGCTGGATAATATGCTTGATAAAGAGTGGATAGACAATAAAGACATTTTATCAAGTGATGAAAATATAATAGCGGGGAATTATTTGATATCTGTGTTAAGTAAAAGTATAGTTGGAACAAAACGGATTGAAACAGGGGCTTTGGGCGATGTTAAGGTAAAAAGGATTCAAATTAAGTAAGTAAAATGGGCACGTAACGTGCCCATTTATTTTAAAATTTGTAAGTATAAATAAATATTAAAGTATTAATCTTGGATAAATATTCTATTTTAAAGATGTAGTATTTGTGATTGTTTTTGTTTTGGTAGAGAAAAAATTCACACTCAACCGTAACTTTCTTTGAAAAAATGTAAAAACACTTAAAAGTAAAATTAATAAAAAAGGTGTAAAATAGAGGTGAGATGTTGTAGCGGAGGTGGTGTAGTATGGCAAAGAACGTTAAGATATTATCACAGATCGAGCTTATAAAATTAACCTCCTCAGGTAATAAGGAAGCGAAAAAGGAGTTGGAAAAAAGATTGAAAGATATGGTGAGTAGTGGTGGAAAAAATGGAAAAGAAAAATCTTGAAGTAATTGATTTTTCTGCCTATTCAAATAATATCCCGCTTTTTGAAAACATTAATTTCTCTTTAAATACAGGCGAAATCATGGTACTTTATGGGCCTCGTGGTTCTTCTAAATCTGCTCTTTTGCGCTCTTTTGCACGATTAAATGAAGAAGTGTATAATGATATAAGGTATGTGGGAAGTGTAAATATATGTGGAAAGGACCTTTTCGGGTATGATGTAAAGGATTTGAGGAGTAAGGTTTTATACATTGACACGAACTTCTTTGAGGCGTTAGATTATTTAACTTTTGGTGAATTTTTGGAACTGGCTACAGATGAGGAGTTGCTTTCTTTTGATAATTATCTTTCAATATTGGATGATTTTGGTATCTTAAAATCACTTCCCAACGGTTTTGAGACGCGCCTGTCGTCGTTTTATGTTTTGGAGAAGATATTAACTCTTCTTTTTGTCTCATACCTGAAAAATTCTCAGATAGTTATACTAGATTGCATATTAGACCACTTAGATGATGATCACTTGCAGGTTGTTTCTAAAATTTTAAAGCAAAACGTAGTTTCAAACGAAAAATCGTTAATAATTGCTACACGCTTTTTTAAGCGCTTCCTTCCTTTATCGGATTTGTTAATTTCAATGAAAAATGGTAAAATTGAATTTGAGGGAAAGCCAAAAGATTATACAATTGTGAGGTGATTTTTTTGTCAGTCCTTGCCGTTTGTTTGAATCCTGCATTAGACAGGGAGTTTTATATTAACAATTTTACAGTAAATAAACTCCATAGATTAGAACCTGAATTTTCAAGAATGTCACCTGGTGGAAAATCCATAAATGTTGCGATTGATTTATCGTCATTTGGCGTAAAATCTATTGTTACAGGTTTTATTGGAGGCTATGTAGGAGACATAGTTTTATCCGAACTACGGAACATTTCAAATTTAATAACAACGAATTTTGTACATATTGAAAATGAAACAAGGGAAAACATAGTAATTGTGGATGAGGAAAATCACACGCTTACTGAGTTAAATTCCGCAGGCCCGAGGATACCTATTGAGGATATAAATCATTTTTTAAGAAGGTATACCTTGATAGTACCTTCCTCTGATGCAGTTGTTATTTCTGGGAGTATCCCTCAGGGAGTACCAGTACAATTCTATGGTGATTTGACAAAGATAGCAAAAAAACACGGAAAAAGAGTTTTTTGGGAAACAAGGGATGAAATCTCAAGGGAATCGATAAAGATAGATGCTCCTTGTATAATTAGGCCAGATTTCAGGAAAGATAAAGTGCTCTTTGGTAAAGAATTGGAAAGTGAGCAGGATTATATTGATGGCGGAAAAGAATTAATAAGGTACGGTGTAAAGATGGCAGTTCTTTCGTACAAGATAGATTACGATATTATTGTGACATCTGATGGAGTTTGGTTTATAAAACCACTTGTTGAAATAGACCATGCCCATTTATTGGGAACTGGGGATACCTATATGGCTGCTATGGTGTATAAATGTTTTGAGACAGAAGATCTTATCGAAATTGCAAAATTTGGATATGCAGCTGCACTTGCAAAGACATGGTATAAAGCGAAAGTTCCACCAAAATTTGAAGACATAGAAAAGGCATCAACAATGTTTAAGATTGAGAGGGTGGAGTAGAATGAAGGTAAGAGAATTTTACATAAGAGATATAACTGCGGTTTTAGAAGATGAGTCGGTATCAAGGGTTTTAAAAATACTTTCAAGACAAGAAATAACGGGTGTACCTGTGGTTAATGAAGATTACAAAGTTGTTGGGTTTATAAGTGAAAACGATATAATAAGGGCATCATTACCTAGTTATTTTTCGTTGTTACAGACCGCGTCTTTTATACCGGATTTAAACCAGTTTGTGAGGAGTTTAAAGAAAATTTCCAATAAATCTGTATCGGAAGTTATGACAAAACCTGCTATTGTAATAAAAGAAGATACACCACTTTTACATGCAGCTGATTTAATGATAAGGCATAGTTTGAAAATCCTTCCTGTGGTGGATGATTCCGACAAATTAGTTGGTATTATTACTAGAATGAGGATTTTGGACGCAGTTAGTAGGGAGGATTAAGATGAGAGTTAGTATAATTACGTATGGTTGTAAGTTAAATCAATATGAATCTGAACTTATGACCGAGAAACTTGAAAATGAAGGTTATGTAGTAGTGAGTGGAGAAGTGGAATCTGATGTGTTTGTTATAAATAGCTGTGTTGTGACAAATGAGGCTACAAGGAAGATAAAACAACAAATAAGGCGTATAAAGAAAAAATTTCCAGGTTCAAGAATTGTTGTTGCAGGTTGCTATCCTCAAATTGCGGCAGATGAACTGGCAAATGAAGATGTAGATTTGATTGTGGGAAATAAGGAAAAGAAAAACATAGAAAGTTTAATAGGAAATGTTGGTGTTTTTGTTGATAAAACCTATTGGAAAGCAGATGATCTTGAAGAAGAATATGTGTTTTCTTCACTTTCTGAAAGGACACGTGCTTTCATAAAAGTGCAAGATGGATGTACAAATGTTTGTAGTTATTGTGCAATTAGATATGCGCGAGGTACGAAGATAAGGAGTAAACCCATAGAACTTGTGGTAAGTGAGATATTGAGAATGGTAAATAAAGAATATAAAGAGATTGTGATCACGGGATTAAATCTTGGAAAGTATGGAAAAGATAAAGATACCACACTTTTAAAACTTCTAACGAACGTTGTAAAAATAAAGGGAGATTTTAGAATAAGGTTAAGCTCTATAAATCCAGAAGATATAGACGAGGAATTGATAAAATTCATTGTGAATGAAGAAAAAATTTGTAATCATTTACACATTCCTCTTCAAAGTGGAAGTAATAACGTTTTAGAAAGGATGAGAAGGAACTATACCAGAGAGTATTATTTAAATCTTGTTGAAAAATTAAGAAAAGAGGATAAGAGTTTTTCAATAACTACGGATATAATGGTGGGATTTCCCGGTGAAACACAAAAAGACTTTGAAGATACACTGAATGTGGTTAATTTTTCAATGTTTTCCAAAGTTCATGCGTTTAGATATTCTGATAGGCCACATACGCTGGCGTCCAAGATGGATAATAAGGTACCTGGGAATATAAAGAAAGAAAGAGTTATTGAGCTTGAAAAAGTAAGTAAGAAAGTGGCGAAAGAATATAGAAAAAGACTGATAGGAAAACAAGCAAGGGTTTTGATAGAAAGCTATAAAAATAAAATATTTACTGGGTATGATGAGTACTATGTATTACATGAAACATCGAAGGGAACTTTTGGAAATTTTGAAGAGGTAACTGTTATGACGGTTACAGATGGAGGAGTGATTTCCAAAATATATGACCGAAAGCTTTCTAGTCAATAAAGTTTTAAATGGGATAGTTGTGTATGAGACTTTGAAGGTGCATAATGGAAAGCCATTTGCAGTTAAAGAGCATTACGAAAGGTTTTTAGGCTCTTTAAGTTATTTGGGGGAAAAGATTTCATACAAGCAATTTTTATGTGAAGTGGAGAATAAATTAGAATTTGATAGAATTAAGATATATGGAATTGTAAACAATGGAGTTACTTTATATTCTATCGGTGAGTATTTTGAAAAAAAGAAAATTTTGGATGTAAAAGTAGATATTTCAAAAATTAGGCATGCGGATCCTATATCGATTCCCCCAAATTTTAAATCTTTGGGGAGAGCAGATTTACATCTTGCAAGAAAGCGCAAAGGCGAAAACTATGATGTTATTTTATTAAATGGTCAAGGTTTTGTTTGTGAGGGAAGTTTTTCAAACATTTTTCTTGTAAAAGATGGTATAGTCTATACGCCTTCTATCGAAAGTGGAGTATTAGAGGGGATTACAAGAAAATATGTAATAGAAATGTTAAAAGAGATGGGGTATTTGGTAAGAGAAACAAAGATAGAGTTAAAAGAGCTTTTTTTTGCAGATGAGCTTTTTTTAACTCATACAAGTGGTGGGATTGTGCCTGTAAATTACTTAGGAAAATATAAGTTTGAGACATCTCTTTCCAAGGAACTTTCCAAGTCTTTTGAGGAGTATATTAATGGAAAAATTAGCGGAAGTTTTTAAAGAGCTTTCCAAAAAAAGTCCTCTTTTTAGAAAATTGTATATTTCGTCTATTTCAAGGGATCATTTTAAAGAAGTGATTGGTGTACCTTTTAATGAGCATTGTAAGGTAACTTACTTTAACAGAGGAAATCTTTATATAGAATGTGATGAGATGTATGCTATTGAATTGCAATTTTTTAGGGAAAAAATACGTGAAAATATGAATAAAAGGTTAGGAGAAGATTATGTGAAAAAGGTAATAATAAAAAAGAGGAGGCATTAAAATGGATTATAATGCGCAGAATATAAAAGTGTTAAAAGGTCTTGAACCTGTAAGGCAAAGACCTGGAATGTATATAGGTTCAACAGGAAAGGCAGGTCTTCATCATTTGGTATATGAAATAGTGGATAACAGTATAGATGAAGCCTTACAAGGATATTGTGATACAATTTATGTAACTATCTTTGAAGATGGTAGCGTTGAAATAGAAGATAACGGTAGGGGAATTCCTGTAGATATCCATCCTGAAACGGGTAAAAGTGCGCTAGAAGTGGTAATGACCACATTACATGCTGGTGGAAAATTTTCGAAAGATTCCTACAAGGTAAGTGGTGGATTACACGGTGTTGGCGCTTCCGTTGTAAATGCATTATCAGAGTGGCTGGAAGTAGAAGTGCATAGAGAAGGTAAAATATACTATCAAAAGTATCAAAGAGGGGTACCACTAACTGAAGTAAAAATAATTGGTAATACCGAAAAAAGAGGAACAATTGTGAGGTTCAAACCAGATTCGGAAATTTTTTCCACTGTAGAATTTGATTCTGATACGATTTTAATAAGGTTAAGGGAACTTGCGTTTTTAAATCCACAAGTTACAATAGTCTTTAAAGATAAAAGGGAAAATATAGAAAAGACATTCCACTTTACAGGTGGTTTAAAAGAATTTGTAAATTATTTAAGTAAAGGTGCAAAGAGTTTGCACGAACCTATTTTGGTTTCTGGGGAATACAATGGTATAAAGGTTGATGTATGTTTCCAGTATACTGCATCAGATTTTGAAAAGATTTATTCATTTGTAAATAACATAAGAACGGTTGATGGTGGTACACATGTTACGGGTTTTAAGACCGCATTTACACGTGTTGTGAATGAATTGGGAAAGAAAACGGGTCAGTTGAAAAAAGATACTTTAAGAGGGGAAGATGTGCGTGAAGGTATTGTTGCTATTGTTAGTGTATTGATGTCTAAAACTCCAGAATTTGAAGGACAGACTAAATCAAAACTTGGAAATGAAGAGGTACAAGAAGCGGTTGCAAAGGTTGTTAGGGAAAAACTTTTGGAATATTTTGATAATTCGGAAAGTACTTTAAAGATAATAATCCAAAAGGCTTTGGAAGCAAAAAAAGCTAGAGAAGCGGCAAAGCATGCAAGAGAAATGATAAAAAGAAAAAGTGTTTTTGGAAGTTCTTCGTTACCGGGAAAGTTGGCAGATTGTATAACAAAGAAAATGGAAGAGTCCGAGTTGTTTATAGTTGAGGGTGATTCTGCTGGAGGATCCGCAAAACAGGCAAGGGATAGAAATTTTCAAGCTATTTTGCCGTTAAGGGGAAAAATTTTGAACGTTGAGAAAAGTGGTTGGCTTAAGTTATTAAAAAATGAACAGATTAGGGATATAATAACAGCACTTGGAACGGGAATAGGAGATGATTTTGATACTTCAAAGCTTAGGTATGGAAAGATAATTATAATGACCGATGCAGATGTTGATGGTGCGCATATAAGAACTTTGCTTTTAACCCTTTTTTACAGGTATATGAGAAAGTTAATTGATGAGGGTAAAATTTACATAGCACAACCACCTCTTTATAGAGTTAATATGGGAAGAAAATCGTACTATTTTTACAGTGATGAAGAATTAGAAGATTTTAAAGAAAGTATAAAAGATAAAAAAATTGAGATACAAAGGTACAAAGGTCTTGGTGAAATGAACCCGCAGCAACTTTGGGAGACTACAATGGATCCAGAAAATAGAAAGCTCTTGAAAGTGCAGATTGAGGATGCAGAGGAAGCAGATGAACTTTTTGAAATGCTTATGGGTAGTGACACTGAGAGTAGAAAAGAATTTATCTTTAGACACGCACTTCAAGTAAAGGAGATAGATATTTAAAATGAAACGTGTGATATTTCTTTTTTTGCTTTTACCTTTCTTTTCGTTTTCTATGTTTATACAGTTTTTAGATTTTTCAACGGTAACCACTAATTCTATTACTGTATACGATGTAGCTGCAACTTTTACTGGTATTGATGCAACATCGTTAAAAAATATTACCCTTGCGTATATCCCAGAAGATACGACATTAGATGTAAATGTAAAGTATGTTTTGCAAAGATTGTCTCGAGTAGCCACTCAAATTGAGGCTACTCCTACTTTTGGTTATATAAAAGTATATTTTCCGCCTGTTTTAACAAATGAAAGTACAACTGCAACGTTGACAGAGGATTTTGCAAAAGAACTTTCAAAAAAATTGGTACTTTCAAGGCTTCCAGATGGTGCAACTGTAAAAATTGTATCAACATATGGTTCAATTGTACAACACGATAACTTTGATTACGATGTTATTGAATCAATTGGTGGTAGTTTTCTTGTACGTTTTTCTTTAAAGGAAAAAGGTAGAACGAGGGGATATTTTAACGTTAATTTGATAGCCGAATATATTAGGAAAATACCTGTTGCTGCGAGAAATATTAATTATGGAGAGCAAATAAAGAAAGGGGATATTGTATACAGCGATATAAATATTTTATCGTTACATGGTACACCGGTTGATATATCTAAACTTCCCATGATTTCTAAGAAGTATTTTAAAATAGGTGAACCTATTTACGAAGAGTATTTAGAAGAAATTCCGGATGTGGTTGTAGGACAGTTAGTATTTGGATACGTAGAGCTTCCAGGTGTAAAGGTGCATGCATTGCTTAGGGCTATGGAAAGTGGAAACGTGGGAGATGTAATTAAGGCGAGAAATGTGGATACTGGAAAAATAGTCTACGGATTGGTTGTTAAAGGACCTATGTTAAAGGTCGTGGAGGTGTCAAAATGAAAAGGGTTTTAATGGTATTTTTGATTATTTCAATTTTTGTCTTTTCTAATTCTATATATAATCCAAATAGTAAATTTGGAAATATAATAGCCAGCAAGAGGGCTTCTAAAGTGGGAGATGTGGTAAATATACTGGTATATGAGACACCGAGGTTTTCTACAAGTTCAGAGGTGGATTCTTTTAAAAATACGATATTAGGTGCAATAAATAGTGGGGCAAAGATTTTGGGAACGGATTTATCTAAATTTTTGCCAATTAAGGATTCCGATAAGGTGAAAAGCTCAAATAAGAGCCAAACAAGTGTTATACTCCAAATAACGGCAATTGTGAAAAAAGTAGATGAATATGGGAATTTATACGTTGAAGGTAGGAAAAATATAAAGGTTGGAAATGATTTAAGAGAGATTATAATAACAGGGTGGGTAAATCCTGAAGTTATATCCCCTAAAAATACAGTTGATTCCACCGATTTGATGGATGCACAGATATGGGAAAACGGAAAGATAATTTTTGAAGATGATCCAAATGAGGGAAGTTGGTTGGGTTTAGTTCTTTCATCAATTGCAGATTTATTTAGATGAGGTGGAAGGTATGAAAAAAAGTATAATTTTTACGTTTTTGATAGTATCTTTAATTTCATTTTCGGCGGTTGTAAGGATAAAAGATATTGCAAAATTTAGGGGAGCCAGAGATAACCAACTTTTTGGAGTAGGTATTGTCGTAGGTCTTAACGGTACTGGTGATGGGGGATCTCTAAATTCTCCACTTCTTGCAAATATGTTTAAAAATTTTGGAATTCCCATCTCAGAAAGTGATATAAAATCTAACAATACCGCGCTTGTTATGGTTGTAGCTGATATTCCACCTTTTTACAAAGAAGGAATGAGATTAGATGTAGTTGTAGCGTCTCTTGGAAGTGCAAAAAGTTTGGAAAATGGGGTTTTAATACAAACACCTCTTTATGGCGCGGATGGTAATGTCTACGCAGTTGCCCAAGGTCCAGTGTCAACAGGTGGTGTGGAAGTAAAATCATCTGTTAATTTGCAAAGCAGATTTAAGGTTACAGGTTATATACCAAATGGTGCTTTGATAGAAAAGGAAATCCCTTCAAATATTGTTTCTGAAAACAGTATAACTATTCTTTTACAAAATCCAGATATTACAACATCTGCGAGAGTTGCAGCCGCTATAAATCAGAAGTTTGATTTAAAGCTTGCAAAGGCAAATGATCCCGCATCTATTAAGGTACAAATACCAGATGCTTTCTTGGATGATTTGATAACGTTTTTGTCTATAATTGAAGAACTTGAAGTAGTTCCAGATCAAGCTGCAAAGGTGATTATCAACGAGCGAACGGGAACCGTTATTTTTGGAGGGGATATTAAAATTTCGGATTTTACATTAAGTTATGGAAATTTTGTGGTAAATATTCAAAATGGTGAAATAGAGGGACAAGAAGCTACTATTTCTAATTTGATATCTGCCCTTAAAGCATTGGGAGCTACGCCTCAAGATATAATAGGGATAATTCAGGGATTACACAAAGCAGGTGCGATATTTGCAGAAGTTAAAGTAATGTGAGGTGATAGTATGAGAGTTGAATCTGTTAATCAAGTAAAAGTTGATAAATTGAAAAAGGTTTCAGAAGAATTTGTTGCAAATTTTTTCTTTCAAATTTTTAGGAAGATGTATGATACTATCCCAAAATCATCTTTGGTTCCAGAAAGTTTTGGGGAAAAGTGGTTTAGAGAAAACCTACTTTATGAGTACTCAAAAAACGCTGCAAAGACCGATTTAAAAGGTTTAACAGAAAGTGTGTATAAATATCTTGGTGGGAAAGTGTATCAAAAAAAGTAATTTTATGGACAAAATTACATATAAAGTTTTTGTAAAGATAAAAACAATCCCTTTGGGGATTGTTTTTTTAATTTAATAGGTAAAACAGAGGAGTTGATTATTTTTCTTTTGTTAATTTAAAATGTATAAAGAAGATGAATAAAGATATAGAGATATAATAAATAACACTTATATAATTTCTTGGAAAAAGTGTAAATGTGTAGGCAAGTAAATAAGAAATCCCTAAAAAGGCACTACCCATTTTTTCATGTAGGATATGATGAAGGTGTTTTCTATCTGCAATAAAGGGGTTTCCTTTAGATAAAATTCGCCTTGTAAAACTTGCGACAACTTCGTAGAAGGGATATCCAAAGAATATAGTCAAAAATACCATTTCATTTTCCATTTTCAATATAGAAGAAAGAAGTAAATACCCTGTAATTAGTACACCGCTTTCTCCCATAAAGAGTTTTCCATAGAAGTTAAAAATGAATATAGGTAAATACATTAAAGATATATCAAATTTTCCAATTGTTGAAAAGTATATAATGGAGACTCCTGTTGAAAGTCCATTGAATCCGTCTATCATGTTGATTCCATTAAAAAACGCAACGATCCAGACAATTGCAAATATGTCAGTGAATATATTTTGATACCCAAATAAGGTTAATTTATGTTTCCATACAAAGTACGCAGCTATTAAAAATTCAAATACAAATTTTTGTTTATAGGATAATTTTATCATATCGTCTAATATTCCAAAAAGAAGGAGCAATAAAAGAATAAATATTGAATTTTTGGAATATATCACAAGTAGAATAAACAAAATTATTCCGCCAATTTGTGGAGTGGGAAGTGTATGATTTTTTCTTTGAGTTGGATAGTCCATAAAAAGGTTGAACTTTTTGGATATTATTAATACAAGTATTGTTACAAGAAAGTATATGATTATATTCAACTTTTCACCAGCCTAATATTGTAAGCGCTATTATTAGATTTATTGCGGAAAATACCCCTACTATCTTTTCTTCTTTCCATCCCAGCAATTCAAAATGGTGGTGTATAGGTGACATCTTAAAAATTCTTTTTTTGAAAATTTTAAAAGATGTTACCTGGAGGATAACACTTATAGTTTCTATTATGAATATACTTGATGAAAATATAAGTTCTTTTTCCAAACCGTGTAACATGGCAAATGTTGCAATAAATGCACCAAGTGAAAGAGAACCTGTATCACCCATGAAAATTTTTGCTGGTCTGGTATTGAATAACAAGAATGCTAATACTGTGGAAATCAAAAAAACAGTTGAAAAATCTTTTGCATATATTGAAAGTGGTATGATGGAAGTAATCCAAACCCATCCAGCAAGTCCATCAATTCCATCGGTTAAATTTACGGCGTTTGAAGCACCGGTGATTGTAAATATCCAAAATGCGTAATACGTCATTTTTGAAACGTTTAAGCCAAATATTGTAGAATTTGTTGAATATGAAATGATTAATATGGAGAACATTATTTGTAAAAATAATTTTTGATAAGCTCTAAGTCCCAATGCCTGTTTTTTTAAGATACTAGATATATCATCTAGAAATCCAATAAATCCAAATAATATTAAAGAGAGTATAAGCGGGAAGGTGATATTGTATATAATTCCAAATATTACAGCAATACTTACAAAAATTATTCCACCAGCTGTTGGGGTACCTGTTTTGTAATTGTGAAGATCTGGGCCTTCTTCTCTTATATATTGTCCTAATTTTACTTTTCTCATAAATTTGATGTATAGATAAGTCGAGAATGCAGATATAGAAAAAGATAAAATATGCAGTACAATCACTCCTCTATGAGTTTTTCTATAAAAAATATGGATAGCATAAAGTGGAGTAACTCTTCTGTATTAAGGCATTTTTTGAATATAAAGATGCCTTTTTCCCCATTTAGATTTAATAAATATCTGTGAAAATCTTTTGAAGATTTGTAATCTATAACAAAATAATCGCCATCTGTGATGGATATCTTGTATTCTTTATCTAGTTTAATTTTTATAATCTTTCCGTCTTTTTCTATAGTACAATCCACGGGAATGTTGATAAATGATTTATTGTCTTTCTTTACAATTTCTACATCTATTCCCAAAAAGTTTTTTAAAAGTGATATATTTACGTTTTTTAAGCAAATCATTTGAATGTCTTTTCCCCTTTGTTGATCTTTTTATAGATAATATCTATTGTAACATCCCTGTCTTTAAACGGTACTTTGTAATTTTCGTTGAACACTTGGTATGGTTCGTGCCCACGCCCTGCAATTAAAATTACATCTCCCCTATTTGCGAGTGTAATTGCCGTATCAATTGCTTCTTTTCTATCGATTATTGATAGGCTTAAACTTCCAGGAACAATTCCCATTTCAATGTCTTTTATAATTTCTTCTGGATCTTCTCCACGTGGATCATCTGTGGTGATTATGGAAATATCTGAATATTTTGAGACTATCTTTCCCATAATAGGTCTTTTTCCAATATCGGATTGTCCACCTGCGCCAAATACCGTTATAATTCTTCCTTTGGTAATTTTTCTAAGTGATAATATGACTTTTTCCAAGGCATCAGGGGTATGTGCAAAATCTATTACAATTTCTATTCCCAATTTTTTTGCTTCTGAGATTACTTCAAGACGTCCGTCTACACCTCTAAATGTGGAAATGGAGGATATTACTTCATCTATGTCATAACCTATTTCAGATAGAGCTGCAATCACAAGTGTTATGTTAAATGCGTTAAAATCTCCTAAGAGTTGTGAGGCTACCTTTTTTTCCCCATACGGTGTTTCTAATCTAAAGTAAATCCCAGACCAGTTTGAATTTATTTCGTGAATTACATAATCTGAGTCGTTATCGATGCCAAAAGTGATAATTTTAATGTTTTTATTTGGTATATCTTTTAATAATTCATGGTTTATAACCGCAACACCATTTGGTTTTAAAAGGTTTAATATATGTAGTTTTGCCTTTTTGTAATTTTCAAATGTTTGGTGAAAATCAAGATGATCTCTTGTTATATTTGTAATTCCCACTATATCATACTTTATACTTTCTACTCTATATTGTGAAAGAGCATGAGAGGAAACCTCCATTGCATAGTACTTTCCGTTTTCACGGACGGTTTTGTACATATTCTTTGTTATTTCGATAGCCCCTGGTGTGGTGTTATGATGGTAAAATTTGTCTCCCATAATATCGTTCATAACGGTACCACTTATACTTCCTTTTATACCAAGTTCATGCATTATGTGGTGAAATAGATGTACAGTTGTTGTTTTACCATTAGTGCCGGTCACTCCAAAAGTTATTAATTTTTCATATGGCTTGTTGAAAAAAATATCTGAGATTATCGATTCTGCTATTCTTGAATCAACAACCAAAATATAAGGATAGTCTTTGATCTCTTCTTCAACAACAAAAACTTTTGCCCCTTTTTCTGAGATGTCATCTACTAATTTGTGAGAATCAAAGTTAAATCCTTTTCTACAAATAAAGAGTGAGTTTTCTTTAATATCTTTTGAATTTGAAGAAATATAATCAAATTCCATATCCTCATCACAATTTACCTTTAAGACAACAGAATTGAGTGCTTTTAAAATCTCCTTTATTTTCAAAAAAAATCACTCCCTTGATAAGGGTTCTTGTAAAAATTATATAACATATTTTTAAAAATTTCAATATTAAAAAACACGACTGATAAATGTTTCTATGTCTTTTAATTTTACGTCTATACCAGGTTGAATGTCTGGAGTGTTTTTTCCGTGAAAATCTGATCCAGCAGTTTTTACAAGGCCATATTTTTGAGAGAGTTTTTCGTATGTTTGGATCATGATGTTTGTGTGTTTTGAATAGTATACTTCTAATCCATCTAGTCCTAAAGAAACGAGTTTTTTAATTAAAGATTCTAATTTTTCATTGTCTGTTGTAGTTTGATATGGGTGTGCAAGTATTGCTATTCCATTTGCTTCTTTTATTATTTTGATAGCTTCATCCATATTTAAGCGTTTTTTATTTTCGTAGAGAGGTTTACCTTTTTTTAGATATTTTTCAAAAGCTTCTTTTAGACTGTTGACATATCCTTTTTTTACCATAAGGCTTGCAAAGTGTGGTCTTCCAATAAGAGTTCCATTTGCTTCTTTTAACGCTTCTTCAAAGGTTATATTAAAACCCATTTTTTGCATTTTTTCAATTATAATTTTATTCCTATCTAATCGATACTTTTTTAACATTTCAAGGGTATCGATTAATTTTTTGTTATTCAAATCTATTCCATATCCTAAAATATGAAGGGTGGATTGGTATTCTACACTTATTTCCAAACCTGGAACAAAATTTTCTTTGGAGATTTTTTTAATACCGTCAATGGTGTCGTGATCTGTTATGGAAAAATATTCTATGTTTCTTTCTTCTACAATTTTGACTAGAGATTCTGGAGAAAATGTACCATCAGATGCAGTGGTATGCATGTGAAAATCTACTAACAAAATTTACCCTCCCTTGTAGTTATCTAGTGCGTTTAAAAGTAAGTTATAATCGTAAAAATTCAACCAGATTCCTTGATATCTTCTTATATTATACTCCTTTTGAATGGGTACGAAAAGGGCATGGTATATCTTTTGTACGTGTTTCTTTTTTAGATGGATTCTTAATCCTTCTGGAAGAATTGCCAGTAATACGTCAAGATTTAAAACATTAAAAAGTCCATCTATAAATGCGTAAAATTCATCGTGGGTTTCAAATTGTGTGATGCATATCTTTAAATTGTTTCTGTTTAAAAATTTTGCGTTTTTAATAGAAGATATAAAGTTTTCTTGTGAAATTTCTTTTTGATATATTATTTCGTATAAATCTTCAAATTTTTTGTTTCCCAAAAATTTTGAAAAGTACAAAAATTCGTTTTTTCTTGCTGTTCTAAACATTGCAGTGTCCGTATAAAGTGCAATTGCAAAGGAAAAGAGTATGGTTTCATCTAGTTCTATTCCAAGTTCTGTAGAAAGATTGTATAGATTTATAACATTTGCACTGGAGGTAATCGAATAACTAAAAAGTGCATTTTGAAAAAATTTACGGTCTCTTTTGTTATGATGATCAAATATGACATAAGGTTTTGAAAGATTTATATCTAAGTCTTCTCTTTTGTCTGTATCGTATACAAAAATATAATCAAAATTATCTAGTGTTTTGAAAGAAAGATTTAGATATTTTAACAGTCCATATGCACTACGCAATTCATATGGTGGGATGTAGTAGCTACCGCCAAATACTTTTAACCCCCAGTATACAGATGCAATTCCATCACAATCTGCCATTTTGTGTGTAGTGTGTAATATTTTTTTTGATTTAAAGTAAAGTAAATCCAAAGTATTCACCCCCCTTAAAAAATTATATCATCTATGATAAAATATAATTTGAAAAAATGTCTGGGAGGGAAATATATGAAAAAATTATTAATTTTAGCTATAGTTATAGCTAGTATCTTTGTTTTAGCCTATACTGTAAGACCAGGAGATGTTTTAAATATAGTTGTCTTTGAACATCCAGAATTTCCAATGCAGGTTACTGTTTCTGTTGATGGAACTATTTCATATCCATTTGTTGGACAGGTAAATGTTGTGGGAAAAACCACTAATGAAATAGCAGAGATTATAAAGGATTCCATAAAAAAAATTATAAAAAATCCAATAGTATCGGTATATATAGAAAAATATGCACCTATGTATGTTTACGTACAAGGTGCGTTAAACGTTGCATTTGATATTTCAATTGATCCTGAAATGACCCTTTCAAAACTTGTTTCATTTTTGAATTTATCTACAAATACCAGTGTTGATTTCTCAAATGTAAAGATAAAAAGGGGAAAAGAAATTTTTAATGTGGATCTTGAATCTTATTACAATGGTGCAAACTTTGATGTAGATGTATTACTAAAAGAAGGGGATATCATATATATCCCGAAACAAAAGAGTAAAGTGGCTTATATCGTTGGGCCTGTAAAAGAACCTGGAGAATTTTCTTTTTCAGATACAGAGGATATCACTTTGTCCCTTTTAATTGCAAAGGCGGGTGGAGTAATCGATGAAAAAAAGAAGTACATAAAAGAAGTTGAGGTTATTGAAGATGAAATTTCTAGAATTTATCCACCAGATATATTAGAAAAAGATTTATCCCTTAAAAGGGGTGCAGTTGTCAATATAAAGACATACTCAGAATTTTATGTTTATTCAGAAGGACAAAAGATTGAATTTTTACCAGATGAGCCAAAAACACTAAAGATGTTACTTGCAAAAAAGCCCACTAGAATAGATAGACAAGAATTGATAAACGATGGTTTTGCAATCATAAACGGGAAAATTAAGGTAAAGTTAAGTGATGATATAGATAAAATAAGTTTAAGCTGCGGAGATGTAGTAGATTTAATATATACCCCTTTTACGGTTAACGTTGTGGGGTATAAGGGAGGAGTAATTACTTTAACTTCTAAAGAACCAAGAACTTTATCTTATTTGGTAAAAAAATTGGGAATAGATAATATGGAAAGTATTTTAGACATTTACGTTGTTGGAGATAAAGAATACAAAATAGAGGATTTAATTTTAAATAAGATTGATAAGGTTTTAGAGAAAAACGATACAGTTGTTATAAAATCTTTGGCGGAGAATGCCGTTTATCTTGTAGGAGATGTTTCAAGATATGTTGTATTTCCGTATTCTGAAAAGATTACCCTCCACAAGGTTTTAGCAAAAGCAGGTGTTTCTAATTTAAAAAGAATTGAGAAAATAAAATTAAATGGGAAAATTTTGGATACTAGTAAAGATGAAGTAATAGAGAGCGGTGCAATATTAAACGTTATTTTGAAAAAACCAATATACGTCACAGCGATGGGGTATATAAGAAATAGAGGAACAGTTAAAATAGATTACACGGAATCTCCAGATTTAATTACCCTTTTTGGTAAATTAGGAGGTCTTTATTTAGGACCAAATTTATACTTTGTTTCTGATAAAGTTTATGTTGTTAGAAAAAGTAAAGTTTTTGCAGAGGTAGATGCAAGGGATGTATATGAAGGTAAAAAGAATATTGAGTTAGAAAACGGAGATTTTGTCTTTGTGACCGAAAAAGAAATAGGACATGTTTATGCGTTTGGATATGGTAAAAAAGATGGAATTGTAAAATTCAATAGTAGTGAGGAATTTGATTTAAAAACTTTGTTGGCAAAATTAGGAGGAATAGAAGAGGGAATTAGTAAGAAAATTACGATTTTATTTGATAATGAGGCAACTACTGTGAAATGGGATGAAAATGTGAAATTAAAAAGTGGTGCAACGGTTTTATTTGAAAAAGACACGGAAAATTATATTTACGTAATTGATGAGAATGGAAAACCAAACATGTTTTATGCTGTAAAACCTATTACTTTGTATGAATTAATTTCGAACTTTAATGTGAATAAAAACTTTAGATTGATAAAGATTTTAAATAAAGATGTTTCAATTGATGTAAACGATGTGGAAAAGGCATTGGGATACGTTGTAAAACCAGGAGATGTTGTGAAGATAGTTGATGCCCCACAAAATATTGCATACGTTTTGGGAGAAGTGAAAAATCCTGGGGTAATTTCCTTAAATGATGGAATGGATGTTTTAGAAGCCGTTATACGTGCGGGATACTTTACTGATAATGCTGCACCATCATCTGTGTTCTTGTACAAAGGAGGAGTAAACGGTACGGCAATAAAGGTAAACTTAAACGATGCAATAAAGAAAAATGGAAGTGTTCCAAAGGTTGAACCAGGAGATGTGGTTTATGTACCATCTGATCCGTTTAAAACAGCACTTGAATGGGTTCCTGTTATAAATAACCTTATAGGACTATACAACAACATTAAAACGATAAAATAAGGGAGGATAGAGCATGGAAAATCAAGTAGAAGAACTTACATTGTCCGATATTTTGCATATATTTGAAAAAAGACAATTTTGGTTTTGGACTATATTCATTTTAACCGTGATTGCAACAGGTGTTTATTTATTTTTTGCAACTCCAATTTATGAAGTTAGTGTGAAGATAAAAATTCCTGCAAAAAGTTCAGCTCCGTCCTTTTCATCGCTTAGTGGTGCTGCGGCTTTGATACTTGGTGGTGGTACAACGGCACCTGGGGTTTCAGATGAAATGGAATTGATAAAGAGTAGGAAAACACTTGAAAAGGTTATTAAAGAGTTAAATTTGATGGATTATTTTAAAAATAAGATTAAAGATGAAGATGAAAGAGAAAGGTTAACTTTAAATTCTGTTATCCACAAGTTACAAGAAGACATTGTTTCTGTGGAAATGGTAAAAGATACATCTTTTATTGAAATTAAAGTAAATCTTGATGATAAAGAGCTTGCATACAAACTTTCAAAGGCAATACTTGATGCGTATACTGAAGTTTCCAAAGAATTAAATAAAGACCAGGATGAATATATGGTAGAGTTTATTGAAAAACAGCTTCCAGAGACGGAAAAAGAACTAGAGGAAATAGAAAATAGATTAAAAGAATTTAAGAAACAAAAGTCCATATTACCATCCAAAGAAGCAGAACTTTTAATAGAGAGTTTTTCAGAGTTGGAAAGTAAATACTACTCTATGCAACTTGAGTACAAGTCCTTGAGTGTAAAACTGGAAAGTTTAAAGGGGGCTATTTCTCACTTTAAGGGACTTATAAGTAAACTTGATTATATTCCAAATAGTCCAGTAATATCGAGTTTGAGGGAAAAACTTGTTGAATATCAAGTTGAGTATCAAGGGATGCTCCAAAGATACTCACCAGATTCGGTTGAAATTAAGGAATTAGAAGCAAGAATAAAGGAAGTTGAAAAAAGGATAAGAGAAGAAATTTATAGTATAGTAAAAAGTAGTTTCAATGCAGATGATCCGGTACTTTCAAGTGTTTATACGCAATTAATCGAGACGCAATCTATGCTAGAAGTTTCAAAAGCAAGTTTAAAAGCACTTGAGAAATTGCGAGCAGATTTGGAGAATCGTTTAAAGGGTTTACCGGATATAGAAGTTGAGTATATAAACCTTCAAAGGGACTATCAATTAAAACAAAATGCATACGTACTCTTAAAGACAAAATTAGAAGAGTTGAAGCTGTCAACCGCGGGTTTTAATTTTAGTGCACCTGTGGTTGTGGATGAGCCGTTTATACCGGATAATCCTGTAAAACCAAATAAAAAGTTAACTTTAGCCATTGGTGGAGTTTTAGGAATTTTTCTAGGAATATTGTTCGTCTTTATCGTAGAATCTTCTGATAAGAAGGTAAGAGATTGGTTTGATGTGGAAAAATTAATAGGAAAAACTCCCGTTCTTTTAGAAAAACCAGATGTGAAACTTTCAGTCTTTAAAGCGCCTGGTTCTAGGTACACCAATGTGATTGAAAAAATTGGTATGAAACTAATTAGTGAGAGTAATCCTAAAGTTTTTGGGGTTACATCATCTGGAACTTTTGAGGAAAAAGATATATTCGTTGCAAATATTGCGGGATTTTTATCGAAAAATTCCAAAAAGACTTTAATTTTGGATTTTTCAAATACCATGTTCAAAGTGTTTGATATAAATAGTGGAAAGAGTTTAGTTGAATACATGAAAGCTCCGGAGAATATTCAAAGTGTAGAAAAAAATCTTTATTTGCTTATAAAGGGAAAAGAAAATGTAAATGATATTTTGTTATCAAAAGAGTTTGAAAGTTTAATTGAGAAATTTAAAGAAACCTTTGATTATATAGTTATAAATCTTCCAGAAGCAAGCTCTCCAAATATACCTTTATTAAAGAAACTTTGTGAGGAAACTTTGCTTATCTTAAAATCAAAAGTTAGTGAGAAAGAAAGGTTTTTGGAAGCGTTAAAAGAAATAAAGACGGAATATGTAATACTCAGTGAATAAAAATAAGCCCGATTTTCGGGCTTTTTTTGTGTGATAAAATAAATAATGCGAAAAATACAAATGATTGAAAAATTTTTCGGGGGTGAAATTTTGAATTGTGCGCTTATAATGGCTGGTGGAAAGGGAGAAAGATTTTGGCCTTATTCAACAGATGAAAGACCAAAACAATTTATAAACCTTTTTGGAAAAAGAACTATGATCCAACAGACTGTGGAAAGATTGGAAGGATTTATTCCAAATGAGCAAATTTTTATTGTTACGGGAGAAAGATATGTGAAACTTGTAAGAGAACAATTACCAAATATACCGGAAAGGAATATCATAATAGAACCTGAAGGGAGAAATACTGCGCCTTGTATAGCGTTGTCTGCTTTTTACATAAAAAAAATTTATGGGAATGTCAACCTTGCTGTTTTTCCCGCTGATCATTTGGTTAGAAGAGTGGATGATTTTAAAAAAACGTTATCCCATGCCTTTGAGTTTGTAGATTTAAACGAAGATGCTATAGTTACTTTAGGGATAAAACCAAATAGACCGGAAACGGGATATGGCTACATAAAATTTATAGGAAAAGAATTAAAGATTAATGAAACTATTTTAAAGGTAGATAGGTTTGTTGAAAAACCAGATAAAGAAACAGCAAAGAAATATATAGAAGAGGGCAATTATCTTTGGAATGCAGGGATTTTTATTTGGAAAATAGATACCATATTGAAAAATACAAAGGTATTTTTGCAGAATACGTATAATGTATTAAGTAAAGTTTTTGAAGATGAAAATTTTAAAGATAAACTAAGAAAACTCTATGGTAAAGTAGATAAGATTTCTGTTGATTTTGGTATTATGGAGAAAGCGGAGAATATTTATGTGATTCCATCAGAATTTGGATGGGACGATGTAGGAAGTTGGATTGCGGTTGAAAGATACAGTAAAAAAGATGAGAATGGAAATGTTGTGGGTGAAAATACATACTATTTTGGTTCGAAGGGAAATATAGTAAAGAGTAAAAAGAAAACCATATTAAACGATGTAGAAGATTTAGTTGTCATTGAAACAGATGAGTATATAATAGTTTCAAAAAAAGAAAGTGTTCAAAAGTTGAAAGAAATAAAAGGTTACCTACGTAAGTAGGTAACTTTTTTTTTAGATTAAGTTTATGTTAAAATAAAAATGAGAGAAAAAGGGGGGAGAAAATGTTTCAAAAACAACCTATGATGAGAAGGATGCTTTATGCTTTGATTCCCATATATGTGTATGCTTTTTTATTCTATGGTTTTCGTCTAATATTTTTAAGTGTTTTTGTATTTATTTTTGGGGTATTAACAGAATATCTTTTTGAAAAGAGAAAAGGCAAGAAGGTTACGGAAGCAGTTCTTGTAAGTTGTATGTTGTATACATTATCCCTTCCCCCAAATATATCGTGGTGGATGGCAGTTGTTGGAATAGTTTTTGGAGTTGCCATTGCAAAAGAGGTTTATGGAGGCTTTGGAAGGAATGTTTTTAATCCAGCTATAACGGGAAGGTTGTTTATATATATAACATTTCCATCGTATATGACAAGTGGATGGATGCTACCAAGATTTGGTTTTTTTGGTAGCGATGTAGTTGCTTCTGCAACACCTTTGGAGATATTGAGATCAGGTGGTGCAGTTAATTTAAAAGATTTATTTTTTGGATTTAGGGCAGGTTCATTTGGCGAAGGAGCCATATTTCTTATTATCTTAGGTGCTGTATATCTTGTTGTAACAAAGACTGCCAGTTTTAGGATAATGCTTTCAACATTTATGAGTGCATCGGCACTTATCCTCGTCTTTGATTTGTTTTTGGGAAAGATGGATTTTTTGCCTGCTATATTGTCTGGAAGTTTAGTATTTGTTTCTGTGTTTATTGCAACGGATCCAGTTACTGCTCCTAAAAATAAAAAGGCACAGCTAATATATGGAGTTATAATTGGTGCTTCTATAGCAGTTATAAGGTCTTTTTCGTTGTTTTCTGAGGGTACAAGTTTTGCCATTTTGCTGGGAAATACCTTTGCACCCCTTCTTGATTTTTTAACAAAGAAGGTGAAAAAATGAAAACGGAAAATAAATTTTACGTTATCTTGTTTACTTTTACTATAACTTTCGTTTTTGTGGTTATTCTTTCTTATATAAATTCCCTTACTTATGATAAAGTTTTGGAAAATCGTGAATATTTTAAGGTAAGAGCTATACTAAACGCCATGAGGATTGATTTTAGTGACAAAATGGATGCCATTGAAAAGTTTAAAAAGTATGTAAAAAAAATAAACATTGGGGGGAAAGATTTTTATGTTTCAAATGTAGACGAAAAGGTGTATGCTTATGTTTTTTCTGGAAATGGATTATGGGGGACAATTACAGGTGTTATTGCACTAAACAAAAATTTAGATAGAATTGTGGGTGTTGATATTATATCTCAAAATGAAACACCAGGTCTTGGTGGAAGAATAGAAGAGGATTGGTTCAAAGAGCAATTTAGAGGAGAAAAAGTAGATAAAGAGATAGGAATTAAAAAATCTGAGAAATTAGGAGATAGTAATAAGGAAAACTACTCTGTTGATGCAATTACAGGTGCAACCCTAACCTCGAAATTTTTCGTAAAGATTATAAATAACACGATTAGTGAAATGAGAAAAGTGCTAAGAGGTGATACGTATGAATAAGTATAAGGAAATATTCTTTAAAAATGTGTGGTATGAGAATCCTGTTTTTTTACTTGTTTTGGGGATATGTTCTACTCTTGCAGTAACTAATAATCTAAAAAATACATTGATTATGACGATTGGTGTTTTACTTGTTACGGGTTTTTCAAATTTAACAGTGTCATTGCTAAAATCTTTTATTCCTGGAAAAGTGAGGATGATAATTCAAGTTTTGATAATTTCTTTTTACGTTATAATAGTGGATATTGTTCTTAGGGCATATTTGCCAGATGTGAGTAAAGCCTTAGGCCCATATGTTGGATTAATTATAACTAATTGTATTATTATGGGAAGAGCGGAAGCTTTTGCACAATCGAATTCTCCCCTTTTATCGTTTTGGGACGGTGTTACAAGCGGCTTGGGATATATGTTGGTTTTAATGGTGATAGCGTTTTTTAGAGAACTTCTTGGCTTTGGTACAGTGTTTGGATATAGGATAATGCCAGAGGGATTTGTCAATTGGACGATTATGGTTATGCCGCCTAGTGCGTTTTTCATGTTGGCATTCTTTATTTGGATTGTAAAGGGAAGGGGGAATAATAATGCCTGATATTAACCCACTTGTATTATTTTTTGCTTCAATTTTTACAAGTAATATTCTTCTTTCAAATTTCCTTGGTATGTGTTCTTTTATATCTATCTCAAAGTCTTTAAAATCGTCAAATGGCCTTGGTATGGCAGTTACAATGGTTATGACTGTAACAACTGTTTTGAATTGGGTTGTTGAGAAATATATTATTGTACCATTTCAAATAGAGTATTTAAGGTATATTATATACATAATAGTAATAGCAGCGGTGGTGCAAATACTTGAAATGGTAATAGATAGGGTTTCACCGAATTTGTATATAAGTTTAGGTATATTTTTGCCACTAATTACGGTAAATTGCGCAATTTTGGGTGTTGCTCTGTTTATGCAACTTAGGAATTATTCTCTTATTCAATCTGTTTTCTTTGGTTTTGGTTCTGGGATAGGGTGGTGGATTGCCATTGTTTTACTCGCGGCGATTAGGGCAAAGGTGGATAAATCGCCTGTACCTGCCCCCTTAAAAGGTGTTGGAATTACTTTGATAACTATTGGAATAATGGCAATGGCTTTTATAGGTTTTGCCGGGATGATAAATGTTCAATAGAGGTGATAGTATGAATGTGTTGCTTGCTCCTTTGATAGTAGGCCTTATATCTGCTGTGCTTTCTGCGATGATAGTTGTAGTGGATTCAATTGTGAATAATTATGGAGAAGTTGAAATTAATATCAACAACGGTAAAAAAACATTAAAAGTTCAAGGCGGAAGACCTCTTTTATTTACACTTGCATCTGAAAATATCTTTATTCCTTCAGCATGTGGAGGACGAGGAAGTTGCGGGGCTTGTAAGGTTAAAGTATTAAGTGATGTCGGAGAATATCTTCCCACAGAACTTCCGTATATGTCAAAAGAGGAAATTGCGCAAAATATAAGGTTATCTTGTCAGATAAAAGTAAAGAAAAATTTAAAAATTGAACTTCCAGAAGAATTATTTAATGTGAAGAAATTTAAAGGGACGGTTATCTCACTTAAAAATGTAACACATGATATAAAGGAGGTTAAGTTAAAGCTTTCGGAAGAAATAAACTTTAAAGCAGGACAATATGTTCAATTGGTAATTCCACCGTATGATAAAATAAAACAACCTACACAAAGGGCATATTCAATTGCTTCAACTCCTAGTAAAAAAGATGAGATAGAGTTGTTAATTAGATTAGTACCAGGTGGTATCGCAACAACGTATGTTCATAATTATTTAAAGGAAGGAGATGTATTAGAGGTAATAGGTCCATTTGGGGAATTTTACATGAGGGATACAAAAAAGGATATGATATGTGTTGCAGGTGGTTCTGGTATGGCTCCAATAAAGTCTATTATTTTTGATATGTATGAGAAAAATATTTTAGACAGAAATGTGTGGTATTTCTTTGGAGCAAGGACAGAAAAAGATCTGTTTTATGTGGAGTTGTTTAGAAAACTTGAAAAGGTGTGGGATAAATTTCATTTTATTCCTGCACTTTCTGAACCACAAAAAGATTGGGATGGAGAAGTTGGTCTTATAACGGATGTTATGGTAAAGTATTTGGAAACTGTGGTTGATAAGGAAACGGAAAAAGAAGGGTATTTATGTGGAAGCCCCGGTATGATAAATGCATGTGAGACTTTATTGAAAAAACATGGGATTAACGAGGTATATTACGATAAATTTGCATAAGGGGTTGAAAGTTATGAAAATGTCACCTGAAATGATTAGAGCCCAAGAGAACATGAAACCGGGCGTAATTACAGCTGATGGCTTTTTAGGAAATGATGATAGAAATATAGTGGATATTATAGCCGAAGATGAAAGGGAATTTGCAGAATTGGGAATGGATTTTGACAAGATTTCGAATATGATGAGTGAATTTTTAAATATTGGAGAAAAGGGATTGGGTGAACCTATCAAATACAAGAATTTTGAGATATTTGTATATGAAGCTAGAGGATTTATTCCTTGCCCATTTGAGGATGGAATTTTTAGGAAGAAGGTAGCTACTGTAAAAAATTTGAAAAATGGTGAAAAAATAATGTATAGTGAATTATCCATTCACCTTTTGGAAAAGCATCACTTTTTACAGGGAAAGGGTTCAAAATTTCGTTTGGAACCGAAAATTCTAAAGAAAGTCTTTTTGGGATAGTTTGTTGTATTCAAGTACTATTGTACCTTTTGAATTTAACACGTTGGTAGCGACTAACTTAAATGATGTTTTTGGAAAATTCAATTTTTGTGCATTTTCAAGTACAATGGGTTCGATTGTTATATATAGTTTATCTACAAATGGAAAAAAATCTTCAAACACCTTTTTTCCGCCTATAATCGCTGCAGAATGGATTTTTTGATTTTCTAAAAATTTTATAATTTTTTCTGGGGAGCCTTTAGTAAATATTATATTTTCTTTGTTTTCTTTTTTCTGAGTGGTAAGTATTATATTTAATCTATCTTTGAGAGGATGTCCTATACTTTCAAATGTTTTTCTTCCCATTATAACTGTTCCAATTTCTGTTGTAATCTTTCGAAAATGTTTTTTGTCTTCTTTTGAACCCCAATTTATTGGATCATAGTCTTTTGTGGAAAATCCACCAAAAATGTCTGTTACAACTATCATTGAAAGATGCATGTTTTCACCTCCAGTATTATATTATGGTATAATACAAAAAAGGGGAAATACCATGGGAGACTTACTTGTTAAATTATACAACTTAAACTTTGAAATTCAAATACCAAATGGAATATTGTTAAAAAGACCTATTGGTCCTGAGAAGATTTTTCTGGTTAATTGGATTGAGAAAAATTTTGGAAGATTATGGGCAAGTGAAGTAGATGTATCTTTTTCAAAAACACCTATTTCAATGTTTGTTGCCTATGAAAATAAAACTAACAAGGTTGTAGGTTTCTCTTGCTATGATACGACTTGTAGAGGTTTTTTGGGACCTATAGGTGTTTTAGAGGAGTACAGAGGAAAAGGTATAGGCAAAATATTACTTTTTAAAACTTTGGAAGATATGTATAGAGTGGGGTATGCATATGCAATAATTGGTGATGCAGGACCAGTGGATTATTACAAAAAAACTGTTGGAGCAATTGAAATTGAAGGTTCATCACCAGGAATATATAAAGATTTGCTGGGGATGTGAGGAGAGATATAATTGGTTTATATTGTTGTTGTTTCCTTATTTTTCGTATTTTTGATTTTTAAAGACTATTTTTATGTATGTTTTAAGCTATCTTGTTTTAACCTTAATTTAAAATTACAAATAAGAGATAGGTTTGTGTCAATACTTTACGAAATACTTCTAAAAGACATGAGAAATGAAAAAGAAAATTTGTACAACGTGTTTGAATATATAAAAAAGCTTCTTGGAGCAGATTCGTGGTCTTTTCTTTTTACACCGGAAAATAAGGAATGGAGGTTCTTGCTTTGGTCATCTACTTTGGATGAAAAACCTCTTGAAGTACTTGGAGAGTATTTCCAAAAACAATCACCGAATAACTTAAAAAAGATAATGCTTTCAAAAGAATACTTTTATATTGAGGATGTAATAGGGAAGAGTTATTGGGTAGAAGTGAAAGAAATTTCCGTAAAGTCATGGGTGGGAATACCTTTAGTCTATAACGGAAAGGTTTACGGTATCTTGAATATTGATTGGTATAAGTTAAGAAAAAAGAAAAGTACAGATGATATTATATTTAAATCGATTACGGAAAATTTGTCATTTATTTTGTACAATTATTTAAAATTACACGAAAAAGTAAACGATGTAAATAGGGATATTTTAACAAACTTGTACAGTAGAAAAGTACTTGATGATGTTTCGATTGAAAACTACACGCATATTTTGTTTATAGATTTAAATAAATTCAAAAATATAAACGATGCGTATGGTCATTTAATGGGGGATGAAGTGTTAAGGATAATTTCAGAAAGAATGAAAAGGACGATAAAAAATGGTGATTTGCTTATAAGATATGGAGGAGATGAGTTTGTTTTACTTATTAATTCTTCTGAAGAAGGTGTAAAGGTATTGGTTAAAAGATTAAAAGAACATATTTCAAAAAGGATAAACATTGGAAATAAAGATATATGTATAGGTGTGTCAATAGGAATTCAAAAAGTTGTAAGTGGAAAGTCATTGGATGAATTAATAAAACTTGCAGATGAGAAGATGTATGAAGATAAAAACAAAAAATTAAATTAGATTTTACTTTTGTATTCTCATAGAAACTTGACATAACTAAAATGATATGATATTATTTTAATCGGTTCGCAGCGATTGACCTGGTAGCTCAGCCGGTAGAGCACCTGACTTTTAATCAGGGGGCCGCGGGTTCGAATCCCGCCCGGGTCACCAGAGGGGCGAGAGTGGCGGAATTGGCAGACGCGCTGGACTTAGAATCCAGTGGGCTCGGCCCGTGTGGGTTCAAGTCCCACCTCTCGCACCAAAGAAAGTGTGCGGGTGTAGCTCAGTGGTAGAGCGCCTGCTTGCCAAGCAGGAGGTCGCGGGTTCAAATCCCGTCGCCCGCTCCAAAAAGTGAAGCGATAAAGTAAGAGGCTCCGTTTGGAGCTTTATTTTTTTGTTTTTTATCAAAAAATTAAATACCTATTATTTTTTGCATAAAAAAGAAAAACACCCCTTCATTGGTTTTATTTTGCCAATTCAGGGGTGTTTTTTTGTGTTTGACGTAAAAATTTTTTATTGCAATGTTGCAGGATCTACCTTTATACCAGGTCCCATTGTTGTTGAAAGTACTACTTTTTTTATAAAGGTACCTTTTACAGCAGCGGGCTTTAAGTTTAACACTTGTTCGTATGCAGATTTTATGTTTTCCGTTAATTTTGCACTATCAAATGATGCCTTTCCCACTGGTATATGTAAATTTCCAGTTTTATCTGTTCTAATTTCCATTCTACCCTTTTTAAATTCCTTTACAGCGGAAGCTACATCATTTGTTACAGTTCCTGCTTTTGGATTTGGCATTAATCCTCTTGGACCAAGAATTTTACCCAATTTTCCTATTACCCTCATCATATCAGGAGTAGCTATTGCAACATCGAAATCTAAAAATCCTTCCTTTTGAATCTTTTCTACTAAATCTTCTGCACCAACGTAGTCTGCACCGGCTTCTTTTGCTTCTTCTGCTTTGTCACCTTTAGCAAATACAAGTACTTTTACTTCTTTTCCTGTACCGTGTGGTAGCGAAATGGTGCTTCTAATTTGTTGATCTGACTTTCTGTAGTCTATGTTTGTTTTAATGTGAAGTTCTACTGTTTCATCGAATTTTGCTGTAGCAACCTTTTTAGCAAGTTCTACTGCTTCATTTAAATCGTACTCTTTTGACCTATCAACTAACTTTTTGATTTCATTATACCTCTTGGAGTGCTTCGGCATTTTGCCTCCTCCTTCCTAAATATTTATTAGTCTACTACCTCAATTCCCATACTTTTTGCCGTTCCTTCAATTATTTTCATAGCCGCTTCAATGTCATTTGCGTTTAAATCTTCCTTCTTAATTTCGGCTATTTCTCTAATTTGATCCCTTGTAACTTTTCCGACAATCTTTCTCTTTGGTTCTTGGGAACCAGAATTTAACTTTGCTGCTTTCTTAAGCAAGAAAGAAGCTGGTGGTGTTTTTGTTATAAATGTAAATGATCTGTCTTCGTATACTGTAATAATAACCGGAATGATCATTCCCGCTTTGTCAGCTGTAGCTGCATTGAATTTTTTACAAAATTCCATCAAGTTAACACCACGCTGACCAAGTGCAGGTCCTACTGGGGGTGCCGGAGTAGCTTTTCCAGCTTCAAGTTGCAACCTAACTTGCGCAACTACTTTTTTTGCCATAATACAACCTCCTTTTTGTGGTTATAGGGTAAACCCTCCCACTGACTTAAACAACTTTCTCTACTTCGCTAGTATGAACAGTTACAGGGGTTTCTCTTCCAAATATGGTAACTGTAACTTTTAATTCATTGTGTTCTGGGTTAATTTCCTTTACAGTTCCTACAAAACCTTCAAATGGACCTGAGATAATTTTAACGGAATCACCAATTTCAAAATCAAACTCGATTTTTACTTCTTTTGCCTTTTCTTCTTTCGATGTTTCTTCTATACCGGCGATTCTTAGTAATATTTGAGCTTCTTTATCACTTAAAGGAAGAGGTCTTCCACCAGAAGAAACAAAATCAATTATTCCAGGGACCGTTCTAACAAAATCCCAAAATTCATCGTTCATAATCATTTCTACAAAGATATAACCTGGAAACAATTTTTTGACCTTTACCTTTTGAACTCTAATTTCCTTTTTTGTTGGATAATCTGTTATCTCAATTCTTCCGGAGCTCTTTGCCAGAACCTTTTTTGGTTCTGCTATTATTTGTCCTGCTTTTATATGAACCCCTTTTTTTATAACATCGGAATTAAAAGTGTCTATGGGAACAACATAAATATCTAGTTCACTTACGGAATTCCTAACAACAATTCTTTTCATATTTTCAGTCTGAATAATTTTTCCATCGATGTCACATATTATTTCTCCATCAGAGGAAAGGGGCATTCCTTGTCTTACCATACCACCGACTTTTAATCCAGTAATAGGTTTATTCTTTTGAGGAATGACATATGTTTTAGTGAATTTTTTGTCCAAGGTTTCAATAACTACCTTTTTTGCATTTCTTACATCAGATACAATTCCATCTCTTCTTGCTCTAACAGAAGGTTCTTCTGCAAGCACATCTCCTTTTTTTACAAGATCACCATTTGATACAAAAATTTTCGCATTTAAAGATATAATATGCCTTTCGACTGATTTAGCCGAGGCATCGATAACTATTTCTTCGGGTAAAAGCACACAAGAAACAACATGCTCAAGCCCTTGAGCCTTTACCTTTGCCTCCAAATTTTCTTTGGCAGATGTTTCATATCCTGCCAAGGTTTGTAAAATATACCATCTTTTTTTCATTTATACCACCTCAAAATTTAGAAAAGCTTAAAGAGGGCACTTAATGCACCTGAGAATATCAAATCAAGTGCAAAGAAATAGACACCGGTCACTAAAAGAATAATTAAAACAACGCCTGTTGCTCCCCATAACTCTTTTTTATTTGGCCAATGTGTCTTTTTTATTTCTGCTTTAACTTCTCTAAAAAATTTTCTAAGTTTTTCCATGCTATCTCCCCCATAAAAAAAATTGGCAGGGGCGGCAGGACTTGAACCCGCAACACCCGATTTTGGAGACCGGTGCTCTGCCAGTTGAGCTACGCCCCTGCGTGTGGATTAAGCTTTTGTCTCAATATGTTGGGTGTGTTTGTTACATTTTGGGCAATATTTTCTAAGAGAGAGTTTTTCTTTTTTGTTTTTTTCGCGAGTCGTGTAATAATTTTTATTTCCACATTCTTTACATTTCAAAGCAACTTGTATTCTCATTTTTCCTTTCCCTCCTACTAAAAAAATCTGGTGGTGAGGGAAGGATTCGAACCTTCGAAGGCATTCTGCCAGCGGATTTACAGTCCGCCCCCTTTGGCCACTCGGGCACCTCACCACCCATATTTGGAGCCAGCGGAGGGACTTGAACCCTCAACCTATTGATTACAAATCAATCGCTCTACCGGTTGAGCTACGCTGGCTCGCCGCGAGTAATATTATATCTTATTTCAAAGAACTTGTCAATACTTTACGTATGGTAGGAGTGCCATATGTCTTGCCCTTTTAATTGCTGTTTTAACCATCCTTTGGTGTTTCGCGCAATTTCCCGTAAGTCTTCTTGGAACTATCTTTTCTTTTTCCGTTAAAAATTCCCTTAAAAGTTTTGTGTCTTTGTAATCAACGTATTCAACTTTTGCCTGACAAAGCTTACATACTTTTACTCTCTTTTTCCTTCTATATTTCATACGTATTACCTCCTTTTTTCAAAGATCAAAACGGTGGTTCGTCATTATCGTTTTCATCGAATAATTCATCGTATTCTACTACGCTTTCATCTGTGCTTTCGTTGATAACGTCACTTTTCTTTTCCATAAAAACGACTTGATCAGCCCAAATTTCAGGTGTGTTTCTATTTTGTCCATCACTTGTTTGCCATCTATTTATTCTTAACTTCCCTTCGACAAGTACTAATCTCCCTTTTGTTAAATAATTTTGTACAAACTCTGCCAACCTATTAAATGCAACGATTCTTATAAAGTCTACGTTATCATTTCTATTCCCTCTATTTACCGCAAGTGTGAAGTTAACAACCAAGGTACCATTTGTCGTTTGTCTTGCTTCAGGATCCTTAGTTAGCCGCCCAACAAGGACGACCTTGTTATAATTCACTCTTCCACCTTCTCGGGATTCTCAGACACCTCTACTTTCCTTGATTGCTTTCTTTCCTTTTTTTCAAGGTCTATTCTTCTGAATGTTTGCCATCTTAAAAATTCAGGTCTTACCTTGAAATAAGCTTCAAGACTTGTAAGTTCTAATCCTTCTCCTCTGAAATAAACCACAGTATAATCTGCTTCGTTATACTTTTTAAGTGGATATGCCGTTTTCTTTATACCCCATCTGTCTACGTTGTCGACTTGTGCACCAAGCTTTTCCTTTAAAAATTCTACAACACCGTTTGCAATATTTTCTCGTTCTTCCTCGGCAATATCTGGTTTTACAATAAACATTGTTTCGTAAATCCTCATTCCTACACCTCCTCCCTCGGACTATTAAGGTCCCGCAAATTCCTTGCGGAACGGGACTTCAGAAATAAAGGGAGCTAAAGCTCCCTTTCTGGTGGGCTCGGGAGGAATCGAACCCCCGACCATCCGGTTATGAGCCGGACGCTCTGCCAACTGAGCTACGAGCCCACTTCCTTTTGGAGGCGACGGTGGGATTTGAACCCACGAATAGGGATTTTGCAGACCCCCGCCTTAGACCGCTTGGCCACGTCGCCTCGCAAGTCACATTTTAACATAATATGTTCTTGATGTCAATAACTTTTTTTAACTAATTAGTTTAAATTTTGTGATATAATTTTTTGGGTGATGTGTGGTGAAAGAGAATAAAAATTTTGATTTAGTAGTGTTTTTTTTCATGGTAATTTTAATGATTTTTGGTCTTTTAAACCTGTATAGTGTTTCAAAGACACTTTTTTTAAAACAGCTGATTTGGGATTTTTTAGCTGTATTTGGTGCTATATCTATATATTTTTTAAAAGAGAATTTTTTACGTAAAATGATATTTTTGCTTTATTTTTTATCAACTATTTTACTTTTAGCTGTGTTATTTTTTGGAACAAGAATATATGGTTCAATTAGATGGTTTAGAATTTTTGGAATTTCTTTTCAACCATCTGAACTTTCAAAACTTACTTTGATACTTTTATTAAGTTATATCTTTTTAAAAAGAGATGTAAAAAGTATATTTATTTCCATAGTAGCTACGTTAATTCCCGTTTTTCTTATTTTAAAAGAACCTGATTTGGGAATGACGATTTTGCACTTGTTTATTTGGTTTATATTGTTGTATTTTTCAGGAGTATCTTTAAAGATAATATTACCACTTATAGGAACGGGTTTTACTATGATACCTATTGTATACTTTTTTTTCTTGAAAGATTATCAGAGAAACAGGATTTTATCATTTTTAAATCCTGAAAAATACGCAAAAGGTGCGGCATATAACGTTATAATGTCAAGGAGTGCGATAGGGTCTGGTGGATTATTTGGAAATGGATATCTAATTTCACCAGCTGTTAAAGGATATTATGTGCCAAAAATGGAAACGGATTTTATATTTTCCGCAATAGGAGAGCAGTTTGGTTTTTTGGGAAGTATAATATTATTGAGTGTGTATATTTTAATAGTCTTAAGGGTTTTTTCAAAAATGAAATACTATAAAGATGATTATTGGAAATTAGTTTCTGTTGGAATTCTCGCTGTTTTTGTTTTTCACGTATTTGAAAATATCGGTATGAACATAGGTGTAATGCCAGTTACCGGTATCCCTTTACCTTTTATAAGTTATGGTGGGACATCTACGTTTATTTTTGGATTAATGGTGGGTTTTTTGCTAAAGGCACTGGCGCTTGTAGATAGGAGCAGGAAGGTGGTTTAATGAGGAGAAAAAGAGAATCAATTTGGCCTTTTTTGATTGTGCTATCTATTGTTTTGATTTTTGTAATAACTGTGTTTTTTGCATTTGGTAATTTTTTTAGATACAGGAAAATATTAAATGACTATAATGCGCTGAAAAATTACGTAAACAAAAAACTTGAAAGTTATGAAGTAAAAATAAAGGATTTGGAGTCAAAATTAGGCCCCAATTCCATAGTTGATAAATACATTCTTTCGGTTAATTACTTAAGAAATTTTGGCGCAGACCTAGAGCAAGTTTTAAACAATATTTACGATGAACCGGGAACAGGTTACTTTATGGTCTTTGTGGTTGGTCAGGAATCTAGTTGGTTTACCGTTAAAAGAGGCAAAAAGACGTATTTTTCAAGAGAACTTTTACCAGGTCTTTCAAAATACAAATTTTATTATTTTAAAGAACCTAGAATAAAGACAGATTACGATATTGTAGTAACACCTGATGTGGATATAGTTGTGGGAAAAGCGGGAAAGGTATACCTTTTATTCTATGGAGTAGGATCTTCTTACCATCCTACAAAAGTGGTGCACATTACCGGTATGACTGTTAGTAATTTAAAAAAGACGTATAATCTATACGTTCCAGGTAGATAAGGGAGGATGAAAAGGTGTATTTGCAGGATATAATAAAGAGATTAGATGAATTTTGGGCTAATCAAGGTTGTTTTATAGACCTTCCGTACGATATGGAAATGGGTGCGGGTACGTTCCACCCTTCAACTTTTTTTGGAGTTTTGAGAAAAAGAGACTGGAAGGTGGCATTTGTTCAGCCAAGTAGAAGACCTACGGATGGAAGGTATGGAGAAAATCCCAATAGGATGCAAAGATTTTTGCAATACCAAGTTATATTAAAACCCAACCCCAAAGATTCACAGGAGATATATTTAAAATCCCTTGAAAGTATTGGAATAAATCCCAAAGACCACGATATAAGATTTGTAGAAGACAATTGGGAATCTCCTACACTTGGAGCGTGGGGAATAGGTTGGGAAGTTTGGTTAGATGGTATGGAAATTACCCAATTTACCTATTTTCAACAAGTGGGCGGAATTTCTTTGAAAAAGATTCCACTTGAGATAACGTATGGGGTTGAAAGAATCGCCATGTATCTACAAAGTGTGAATAATGTTTATGATGTTATGTGGAATAAAGATGTAAAATATGGTGAGCTATTCTTGGAAAATGAAAGGCAATTTTCCGTGTACAATTTTGAGAAAGCAGATGTAGAGAAATTGTTCAAGTTATATGAAATATACAGAAAAGAATTCAAAGCTTTAATAGAAGATAACCTCTTCTTACCTGCTTATGAACAATTGATCAAGTGTTCGCATACTTTTAATTTACTTGATGCTAGAAATGTAATTAGTGTTGCACAGAGGCAGAATTACATAAGGGATATTAGAAATATGGCGACGTTATGTGCAAAAAGATTTACAGAGTACGAGGAAGGTGAGGAGTAATGTATATATTTGAAATAGGTGTCGAGGAACTTCCAACAACAGAGGTAAATAACATTTTGATACAACTTTATCAAAAACTCAAGGATTTTTTTGAAAGCGAAGAGCTAAATTACGAAGGTTTAACAGTTTTTTATGCCCCAAGAAGATTTGGTTTTTTTGTCTTAAAAGTGGACGAAAAACAAAAGGATAAGATAATTGAAAAAAGAGGGCCTTCAAAAAATATAGCTTTTGACGAAAACAACAATCCTACAAAGGCGTTAAATGGTTTTTTGAAATCAAATAATGCAAGTATTGAGGATATAAAGATTAAAGATAACTACGTATTTATATCAAAGAAAATTGAAGGAAAAAGCGCAAGAGAATTGTTAAAGGAAAAAATCCCTGGAATTATTTACAGCCTTAGTTTTAAAAAGCCGATGAGATGGGGGGACGGAAGATTTTCCTTTGTTAGAGTTCCGCATTGGGTTTTATCCGTTTACAATGGAGATGTTTTGGAATTTGAATTGTTTGGAATAAAAGCATCCAACAAAACATATGGACATAGGTTCGTAGAAAATAACATTGTGGAAATAAAAGGAGTGGAAGATTATCTTGAAAAGTTAAGGGAATTAAAAGTAATAGCATTGCATACGGAACGAAAGGAGAAAGTTTTAGTGGGTTTGAAGAAGTACAAATCAAGCCTAGATGATGATTTAATAAATGAAGTAGTAACTTTAACGGAATATCCCATTTTACTTGAGGGAAGATTTTTGGAGAAATATCTTTCACTTCCTGAAGAGCTAATCACAACTACAATAAAGCATCATCAAAGATCGTTTACTGTATATGAGAATGACAAAATTACAAATAAGTTCCTTTCTTTTATTGATTCACCAAATGGTAAAATAGAGTTAATAAGAAAAGGGTATGAAAAGGTTGTTAATGCAAGATTGGAAGATGCAAGGTATTATTACCAAAAAGATTTAAAAATACCCCTTGAGAAGTTTAATGAGAATTTGAAAGATATAGTTTTTCAAAAATCACTTGGAACTCTAATGGATAAAGTTGAAAGAATTCAAAAAATTTCGGAGAAATTATCAGATGATTTAAAGATAGATTTTTCAGATAAAAAAAGGGTTTTAAGAACAGCTTATTTATGTAAAGCAGATATTGCATCTAATGTAGTATACGAATTTCCTGAATTGCAAGGTGTAATGGGAAGGATATATGCGCTAAAAGATGGAGAAGATTACAATGTAGCATTGGGAATAGAAGAACATTACAAAGATGTTCCAAAAAATGTTTCAGGCGCAATAGTTGCCATAGCGGATAGGTTAGATACAATTGTGGGAAATTTCATAGTGGGTAATATTCCCTCTGGATCAAAGGATCCTTTTGGATTGAGAAAAAAGGTGGATACGATATTCGATATTGCTGTACATTTTTCTTGGGATATAGATTTAGAAGAACTTACAAAGTTTTCATCTTTGCTATTTGAAAAAGAAGTTCCAAAAGAGTTATTTGATTTTCTTGAGACAAGGTACGAATTATTTAACACATCCGCAAGGTATGATATTGCAAGAGTTGTAAAAAAATTCTGGAAAAGACCGCTTAGGGGAAGATTAATTGCTGATGCGTTAATGAATATTGTGGATAAAGAAGAATTTAAAACACTTCTTACGGGGTTTGAGAGAGTTCACAATATATCCAAAAAACACGATTCATTTGATTTTGATAGTACAAAGTTTCTCGATAAAGCGGAAAAGGATTTATTTAACAAATATATCGAAGTAAAGCCAAAAGTTTTAGAATCATTGGAAAAATTAGATTTCAAAGCGGCGCTTTCTTATTTAATAGAATTTAGAACATATATAGACAATTATTTTGATAACGTCTTTGTAATGACTAAACAGGATGATATACGTATGAACAGATTAGCATTTTTAAAAAATCTTGATAAACTGTTCTTAAAACTTGGTGATTTGAATTTAATTGAGAAAAAATGATATAATGAATTGTGGGAGGTGAAATAATGAGAGATATGACAAAACAATTTTTAGAAGCTGCTTTTGCGGGTGAATCCATGGCACATATGAAATACTTGATTTTTTCAGAAGAGGCGGAAAAGAAGGGGTTAATAAAGCTTTCGAAACTTTTTAAAGCTATTGCATATGCTGAGTATGTTCATGCCAAAAATCACTTTAAGGTATTGAAAAAACTCTCCGATGATATGAAGGAAAACGTACAAAGCTGTATTGATGGAGAGACTTTTGAAATCGAGGAGATGTATCCCGTATACAAAAATGCAGCGGAATTTCAAGAGGAAAAGGAAGCGGTAAGAAGCACAAATTATGCACTTGAAGCGGAAAAAATACACGCAGAGATGTACAAGAAAGCCAAAGAGTTAGTGGAAAAAGGGGAAGATTATCCTGCAGAAAAGATTTATATATGTCCAATCTGTGGGTATACAGTAGAAGATGAAGCACCTGAAAAGTGTCCTGTATGTGGTGCTCCTAAAGATAAATTTGTGGAATTTTAAGAATAAGGGGGGAATCCCCCTTATTATTTTGGAGGTGGTTAAATGTGGAAGAAAATAACCGTATGGATAGTTTTAATTGTTATTATCTTAATCTTTTTGGGAACAGGAGTATATCAAGTAGGGCCTTCTGAAGTTGCTTTGATAAAGACATTTGGTAAATATACACATTCAACGGGACCAGGTATGCATTATCATTTACCTTATCCAATACAATCTCATGTTATTGTTGATGTAGAGACAATAAGAAAGGAAGAAATAGGTTTTAGAACTATTGAATCGCGCAGTGGTGTAAGTTATAGAACAATTCCCGAAGAGTCTTTGATGTTGACAGGTGATGGAAATATTATCAGTGTAGAAGTTGCGGTGCAGTATAAGATAAAAGACCCGGTAAAATTTGCGTTTAACATAATTAATGGAAAGAATATAGTGCGGTTCACCACTGAGTCTGTTTTAAGGGAAAGGGTTGCAGTAAGGAATATTGACGATGTTTTAACCGTTGAAAGGGATAAAATTGCCATAGAAACTGCAGAAGAAGTACAAAAAATTCTAGATGAATACGATGCGGGGATTTTGATTAACAAAGTGTATTTACAGGAAGTTGCTCCTCCTGATCAAGTAGTAGAGGCATTTGATGATGTTAACAATGCCAAACAGGATAAAGAGAGGTTTATAAACGAAGCAAATAGATATGCAAACGATATAGTGCCCAAAGCAGAAGGTGAAGCAGAACAGATACTAAGAAAGGCCGAAGCCTATGCAAAGGAAAAAATATTAGAAGCAGAAGGTGAAACAAATAGGTTTTTGAGCGTTTTGAAAGAATACGAAATAGCACCAGATATTACAATGAAAAGATTGTTAATTGAAAAATTAGAAGAGGTATTTTCAAATACAAAGAATGTATTTGTGTTAGATGACAGTGGAACGTTGAAGTTGTTAGATGTCAACGAGTTGATTGGTGGTGGTACAAAATGAAAAAGTCAATTACGTTTATTTCAATATTAGTGATTGCTTTGATCTTTTTATCCCTCTCCATGTTTGTTGTAGATCAAACACAACAGGCAGTAGTGTTGAGGTTTGGACAGATTCTAAAGGTTTATCCAACACCTGGTGTTCATTTTAAAATGCCGTTTGTGGATAATGTGGTAAAGTTTGAAAAGAGGATATTGTTGTACGATATAGAGCCTGAAAAGATAATAACGCTGGATAAAAAAACGCTTATTGTGGATACGTATGCCTTGTGGAAAATAAATGATGCAAAAAAATTTATTGAGACTATGAAAACAATTTTTCTGGCAGAATCAAGGATAGATGATATAGTATATTCTCACATAAGAAATGTCTTTGCAAAGCACACTTTCGATGAGATTATTTCCGATAAGAGGGCAAATTTTTTGAAAGAAGTTACGTTGCTTTCAAGAGAAGATTTAAAGGATTTTGGAATAGAAGTTGTTGATGTTAGGGTGAAGCATGCGGATCTTCCAACTGAGAATGTTAGGTCGGTGTATGAAAGGATGAAAGCAGAAAGGTATAGTATAGCTGCGCAAATCAGAGCAGAGGGGCAAAAAGAGGCACAAAAGATACGTGCAGAAGCGGATAAAAAGGTTACCGTTATTTTAGCCCAAGCAAAGAGTCAAGCAGAAATCATTAAAGGTACAGGTGAAGCCAGTGCAACGAAAATATATGCGTTGGCATTCAAGAAAAATCCGAAATTTTTTGATTTATGGAGAAGCTTGAGTGCATATGATGAAATTTTTAAAGATGGAACGATAATATTCGGAAAGAATTTGGAGATATTTAAGTACATTTTTGGTGTAAAATAATAGGGGAGGTTTCCCCTATTATTCTTTTAAAGAGGTGTAAAAGTATGGATATATTGGAAAAGGTGCAGTCGATATTTTCACATATGAAAGTCGTTGAATTTATGAATAGTGATGTTATTTATGTTTTACCCAATAGGACAATTGTACAAGTTAAGGAAATATTGAGATTAAAAAGGATATCAGGGGTACCAGTTGTAAACAATCAAAAAGAGGTTATAGGAATTATTAGTATTGAGGATATAATAAGGAGTATTGAAAGAAATCAGCTTGAAAGTCTTGTTGAAGAACAAATGACCAAAAGAGTTGTTACTGTCAATTTGGATGATACTTTAAGAGATGTTATAGAATTATTTGAAAAATACGGATATGGTAGATTTCCTGTTGTAGACAAATTTGGAAAATTAGTGGGAATTGTGACGAAAAATGATATTTTGAAGGCGGTTGCATTAAAATTGGGTATTTTGTATTTACACGATGAAAGAAGAAAAAAAGCCCTCGATGAAGATGTGGAAAAATCACTAATTACAGGAGTTAATATAAATAAAAATGACAGTGATTTTTATTTTAAAATAGATTATTATGACATTAATTCCATTGGAATAGGTGCAGCGCAATTGAAAAAATTTCTTCTTTCAAAAGGAATAGAAGAAAAACTTGTAAGGCGTATTGCAATAAGTGTGTATGAAGCAGAGGCAAATGTTGTGATTCATAGTGGAAGTACAGGTGAAATTTATTGTTTTATTAAAGATGATAGTATTGTTGTAAGGATAGAAGATAAGGGAAAAGGTATAGAAAATTTAGAACTTGCAATGAAAGAGGGATTTTCAACGGCACCTGATCACGTAAGAGAGTTGGGATTTGGTGCTGGTATGGGACTTCCAAATATAAAAAGATATTCGGATAAAATGGTAGTTTTGTCCGAAAAGGATAAAGGTGTAATTGTTGAAATTATCTTTTTTAGAGCTTGAGATTTGGAATAGCATCTATGTGAATATTCGATTTTCCATCAAACAATTTATATCCTGCCATAGCTATCATTGCGGCATTATCAGTGCAAAAGTCAAGTGGTGGTATAAGTATATTTATCCCCAATTTTTGTGCCTTTTCTTGTGCTTTTTTTCTAAGGTATTTGTTTGCCGCAACTCCACCTGCAAGCACTACCGTATGGATATCTTTTTCTTGTGCGGCTTTGAAAGTTTTGTGCAAAAGTATTTCCGTTACAACCTTTTGAAAAGAGGCGGCAATATCGGCAACTGGAATGTTATCTAATTTCCTTACAGTGTATAGTACTGAGGTTTTAAGTCCTGAAAAACTGAAATTGTAATCTTTGGAATTGTATAAAGGTTTTGGGAAATTGAATTTGTTTTCATTTCCAAATTTTGCTATCTTTTCGATTTCAGGTCCGCCGGGATATCCTAATCCCAATATTCTTGCGACTTTATCAAATGCCTCACCTGCTGCGTCATCCAAGGTTTTCCCTAAAACTTCTATTTTATCTTTTGTTACTTTCAAAATTTCGGTATGACCACCCGATACCATTAACACTATAAAGGGTGGGGTAAGCTCTGGATATGTAATATAATTTGCATACACATGTCCAATAACATGGTTAATACCAAATATAGGTTTATTTAATTTTAATGCAAGGCCCTTTGCAAAGGATATTCCAACGAGTAATGCACCAATTAGTCCGGGACCTTGTGTTACTGCAATCAAGTCTATATCTTTTAGTGAAATATTTGCTTTTTTTATTGCCGTTTTAAAGATGATTGGTAAATTTGAAAGGTGGTGTCGTGCCGCAACTTCGGGTACAACACCACCAAATTTTTTGTGTATTTCAACTTGCGAGGATACTATGTTGCTTAGGATCTTTCCATTTTTTAATATGGCAACTGATGTTTCATCACAAGACGTTTCTATTCCCAAAACAACCATTTATGCGGACTCCTTAATTATAAGTTTTGGTTTTTCCTTTTTTGTAACGCATGCTTCATTTACTATAATCTTTTCTATGTTTTTGAGATCAGGTAGTTCAAACATTACGTCTATCATTACCTCTTCAAATACACTCTTTAAGGCACGTGCTCCTGTTCCCCTATTTGTTGCTCTTTTTGCAATAGCATAGAGTGCTTCTTCGGTAACTTCTAACTCAACGTTGTCGATTAAGAATAATTTTTTATATTGTTTTAAAATGGCATTTTTGGGTTCGGTAAGTATCTTTACCATTTCCTTTTCTGAAAGATCTTCAAGTGTGCCTATAACGGGGAATCTTCCTACAAATTCTGGAATTAATCCGTATTGTACTAAATCTTCTGGGGTTATATGTGATAGTATTTCACCAAGTTTCATTTCTTTTTTACTTTTTATTGGTGCGTTAAAGCCTAGAGCACTGCTTTGTATTCGCCTTTTTATGATTTCTTCAATTCCGTCAAATGCCCCACCTACTATGAATAGTATATTTGATGTGTCTACTTTTAAAAATTCTTGATACGGATGTTTTCTACCACCTTGTGGTGGAACGTTGGCTATAGTGCCTTCCACGATCTTTAATAGTGCCTGCTGTACTCCTTCTCCCGACACATCCCTTGTTATGGATGGATTTGGAGATTTTCTTGCAATTTTGTCTATTTCGTCTATGTATATAATACCGTATTGTGCGCGTTCTATATCGAAATTTGTAACTTCAAGTAATCTTAGAATAACATTCTCCACATCTTCACCAACATATCCTGCTTCGGTAAGTGGGGTAGCATCTGCTATTGCAAAAGGTACATCTAGTATCTTTGCAAGTGTTCTTGCAATTAAGGTTTTTCCACTTCCCGTGGGGCCTATCAATATTACGTTTGATTTTTCTATTTCAACATCGTCAAAATCTAAGTTTGAAAAAACTCTCTTATAATGGTTGTATACGGCAACAGAGAGTATTTTTTTAACCCTTTCTTGACCAATGACGTATTTATCAAGTTCCGCTTTTATTTGTGATGGTTTTGGAAGTTCTTCTCTTTCCCTCTTTTGAGGAATCGCCTGTTTTTCTTCATAAAGTATGTCGTGGAAGATTTCCACACAATCGTTGCATATGTATACATTTCCGGGCCCGGCTATTAGCTTTTCTACCTTGTCTGCAGATCTCCCACAAAAGGAACAAAATTTTTGTGCCATATTTTTTCCTCCTTAAAATAATTCATCATAATTCTATCATAAAAAATTGATAGTGTGTTTCTAAGGTGTATCTTATTTTTTTCAAGATAATAAACACCCTATATAATTTTAAAGAGGTGTGAATTACACGCATTATCATCAGTTGCACCAAATTTCTTTATATGTGGAAATTTTTGAGAAAGTTTGCATGCAATATTAGGCTCAAGTGATTTTGGACCATTTATAAGTATTGCACCGATAATTTCTACATAGGGGTGTGAAGTGATATAATCTATATGCCAAAAGAGTTTTTTCTCTTTTAAAGTATGTCTTTTTATCCTTTGTTCTAGATTATTCTGAGCAGAACCTACATAAACGTATAGTCCCTTTTTTATTTTAATTTCTCCAAGAGATCCAACTTTTACTTTAATGTCTTTTTTAACTGTTATAAAGAGTAAATATATCCCTTTTTTCATTAATATCACCACTAATAATTATAATATAAATGAGGAGGAGAAAAACATGTACATTTTTGTAGATTACGATGGAACTTTAATAAAAAACGATGAAAAGGAGTTTATGAAAGAATATTTTAAGTTACTCTCAGATTTTTCCAATATAGATTCAAAAAAGTTGATGGTTTTGGTAATGGAAAGTATAAATGAAATTTTGTCCAATTTAAATACTTCCAAAAATTTATTTGAAAGGTTTTTGGATGAGATTTCTAATAAAAGTAATCGGTCAAGAAAATATTGGAAAGATTTATTTTTTGAGTTTTACGATGAAAAATTTTTGAATTTGAAAAAAATAATAAGAAAAAATCATTTTTTGGTAGATTTAATAAAGAACACAAATAACAAAGTTATTTTTGCTTCAAATCCGCTTTTTCCAAAAGTTGCAGTGGAAAAAAGAATTGAATTTGTAGATTTAAACCCAGGTGATTTTTTCTATATAACTTCCATGGAAAATGCGCACTATGCAAAACCAGATCCTAGATTTTTTGAAGAGATAATACAAACTTTATCTATCAGCCCAAAAGATTGCGTTATGATAGGTGATTCTGAAAATGACAGGGTGTGTGAAAAAGTAGGTATAAAATTTATCCATGTTGATGAAAAAGAAAAGATAAAAAAGGCATTTTTGAATGTTGATTATTCTAAAGTTATAGGAAAAATAAGAAAGAATGAAGAGCAAAAATTGGCCGTTATGTGTTATGCAGAATACAACGACAAAGTATTATTTATTACTAGGAACAAAGAACCATTTGCAAACTTTTTAGTGCCACCTGGTGGAAAGGTTGAGAATGGGGAAGAAATTGAAGCAGCAATGATAAGGGAATTTTTTGAGGAAACAGGGTTGAAGTTACATAATTTGAGGTTGAGAATGGTGACTACCGAAATTGGTCCTAAAAATTACAATTGGATCTTATTTGTCTTTAGAGGAGATGTATTTTCAGATGATGTAAAAGAGAGTGATGAAGGAAATTTGCTTTGGATCGAAAAAGAAGATATTTTAAATGCAAACCTTACAGATATAGATAAATACTTAATACCGGATATTTTTTCAGATGAAGATGTAAAAGTTGTCGAAATTGTATACGATGAAGATAAAAATTGGAAAATTTTGTCTAAAAAAGATTTATGAGTCTGTTTCAAAAATAGTAAGAGACTAATCCGAAATCAAAAAATAGATACAAAAATATAATAAAATACTTTTGAATTACCTTTGAATAACCTTTTCTAACAATAA
>NZ_LNGA01000014.1:0-109302 GCF_018588215.1 Thermosipho sp. 1244 | reverse complement strand
TAAAAAACAAAAATGAAAGGTAAGAAATTTATAACATACAAAAACGATATTATATGGTTAGATAAATACACATGATCAGAATGAAGGAAGTGATAAAGAGGAAGAAATGATAAAGAAGATCCAAGCCAGAAAGCGAAAATAATTTGTTTTACTAACTAATTTGATGTTATAATATGTTTAAAAAGATGAAATGGTAATATATTTTTTTACAGTACCTTACATGGAAAAGCTGGCTGTTATTTTTGTTAAATAACTTTATAAAAAAGTGTTGATATGGATGTAATTGAATAATGAAAATACATATTTGTGGGATTTAATTCTTTTCTTGTAGTAGTAGATGAAAATGCTAAAACTACAATGTAAAAAATGGTATATCTAATACACTTGCAATTGTTGGTGAAAATCGAGAAATTCCAATTAATAATAATTTGTATGTGAGAGTTAGGAGGGAAAGTTTGTGAAAGTACTAATCACAGGATTTGAACCATTTAACAAAGAAAAGATAAATCCTTCATATGAGGCATTAAAGAAATTACCCGAAGAAATAGAAGGTATAAAGGTTGTAAAGGCACAAGTTCCAACGGTTTTTAGAAAGAGTATAGAAGAAATTGAGCGATTAATTATTAGAGAAAATCCAGATATTGTAATTTGTGTTGGACAGGCGGGTGGAAGAAGCAAAATTACAATAGAACGTGTTGCGATCAACATTGATGATACAAATATTCCAGACAATATGGGAAATAAACCAGAAGATGAAAAAATTTTTGAAGATGGAGAAAATGCCTACTTTTCAAATTTACCTATTAAACACATGGTGGAAAGTATAAAAAAATGCAATATTCCTGCAGATATAAGTAATTCTGCTGGAACTTATGTATGCAACCACACTTTATATGGATTATTGTACCTTATAAATAAAAAATATCCACATATAAAAGGTGGATTTATACATGTACCATATGCACACGAACAAGTAATAGAAAAGAAAAACGTGCCAAGTATGTCGCTTGATGATATTGCAAGGGCCTTGTACTGTGCTATTAAAAGTCTAAAAGTTGTCCTTTAAAGATTATCTTGGCTGTTCCACCAACTTTAATTTTTTCATCGAAAGTTACAAATATTTCTGATTTTCTATTTAAAGATTCACCTTGGATTATTTTATACACCTTATCTTTCTTAACTATATTGTGTTTATAAAGATAATAAAAAAGGGCGCCATTTGCAGTGCCTGTGGCGGCCTCTTCATTTATTCCATAAAGTGGGGCAAAATTTCTAGTATTGCAAAGCCCGTTACTTTCATCTAGTGTAAAAACGTGAAAGCTTGCAACATCCTTAAATTGTTTCATATATTCCAAATCTGGGTTAATATTTAACAAAATTTTCTTTGATTTTACAGGCACTATAAGATCCCAAAGACCTGTAAATGCTTTTTGTACGGGAAGCGTATCAAAATCATCAACAGATATGTTTAAAGCTTTGGAAATCTTTTCTTTTTCAATAGTTTCTCCTAATTTTGGCCGAGCTTGTTCCATGAATATTTTTTCCTCAGAAATGTAGATATTTAATTTTCCTGCCTTTGTATGCAGTAAAACTTTCTTTGATTCTAAAAGTTTTAAGTGATGTAAAACGTAAAAAGTTGCAATTGTGGCATGCCCGCAAAGATCAATTTCACTTACAGGTGTAAAATATTCAATAAAAAATTCTTTTCCTTTTTTCAAAACAAATGAAGTTTCGGAAAAACCTATTTCTTTTGCAATATTTTGTTTGAGTTCTTTGGGAAGATTTTTATCTAATAAAACCACACCAGCGGGATTACCTTTAAAAGGTTCATTTGTAAATGCATCGACTATGAAAAAATTCAAAGTATCACCTCGTCAATATCTTTTCGATTTCCTCGTATGGAGGTTCTTTTCCAGGATCATCAGAAACCCAATTGTAAATAATTTTACCACTTTCGTCGATAATATATACAGCCCTTTTAGAAACTGTGTAATTTTCGATATCTATAAAGTTTTTGTGTACGCCTCCATATTTTTCAGATACTTTTCCTCCAAAATCTGAAAGAAGTGTGAAATTTAACCTGTTTTTTTCTGCAAATGCCTTGTTTGAAAATGGTGTATCTACACTTATTCCGAATACTTTTGCATCTAAATTATTAAACTTTGCTATTATGTCTCTAAATGAGCAAAGCTCTTTTTCACACACACTTGTGAAAGCACCTGGATAAAATACAAGCACTATTTTTTCTCCTATTTCATTTGAAAGCTTTACCCTATTTAAATTTGTATCTACAAGTTCAAAATCAACATACATATCACCTTTTTTTAACATAAAAATCACCTCACAAGTTAGTTTAGACTTAGTACATAACTATTATACTACAAATTTAATTAAAAAGCAAAAGTGGTATAATATATCCAGGAGGGGTAGATATGGTAGATTTAAACAAGGTGAAAAAAATAGCCCTAGTTGGTGCAACTACGAATAAAGAAAAGTTTGGTTATATTATTTTAAAAGATCTAATAAGTAAAGGATTTGAAGTTATACCTGTAACACCAAAATATGAAGAAATAGAAGGAATAAAAGTTGCAAAAACAATTAAAGAATTGGATGGAGATGTGGATTTAATAGTTTTTGTTGTGCCCCCTAAGGTAGGAGCTGTTGTTACTAAAGAGGTTTTAGAACGTGGGTTTAAAAATCTTTGGTACCAACCGGGAGCGTATTCTAGTGAAATTGAAGAGGTTTTAAAGCAAAGTGGTGTAGAGGTAGTACGTGAAAGATGTATAATGGTTGAGACTGGGAGGTGAGATTGTGCATTACATGGAAGAATACAAAAGGTGGCTTGAAAGTCCATATATTGATGAGGAAACAAAAAAAGAACTTTATGAGATAAAAGACAACGAAGAGGAGATAAAAGAGAGGTTTTTCAAGGATTTAGAATTTGGAACAGCAGGTTTAAGGGGAAAAATAGGAGCAGGAACTAATAGAATGAATAAGTACGTTATTGCAAGAGCCACACAAGGTCTTGCAGACTTTATAAACTCCAAAGGTGAAGATAGAGCAAAAAGGGGAGTTGTCATTGCCTACGATGTAAGACATTATTCGAAAGAGTTTGCAAGGGAAGCTGCAAGTGTACTTGCTGGAAATGGAATTAAAGTGTATATTTTTGATGATATAAGACCTACACCAGAACTTTCTTTTGCAGTTAGATATTTAAATGCAACTGCGGGTATAGTTATTACCGCAAGTCACAATCCTCCAGAATATAATGGTTACAAAGTGTATTGGGATAAAGGTTCACAAATTTTGGATGATGTTGCAATACCGGTTCAAAACAATATAAAGGCATTAAAAGATTTTGGAATGATAAAGAGAATACCTTTTGAAGAAGGATTAAACAATTTGATCCATATAATTGGAAAAGAAGTGGATGAAGAGTACTACAAAAAAGTGTTATCACTTGCTCTAAACGAAGATATAGATAAAGGTATAAAAATAGTTTACACGCCACTAAACGGTACAGGTAATATACCGGTACGTCATGTATTAAAAGAAAGAGGTTTTAAAAATGTTTTTGTGGTGAAAGAACAAGAATTGCCTGATCCAGATTTTACGACAGTTGGGTATCCAAATCCAGAAGATATAAAGGCGTTTGAGTTGGCACTTAAGCTTGCAAGGGAAAAGGATGCAGATTTAATAATTGCAACTGATCCGGATTGTGATAGACTTGCCGTTATGGTAAAGCACAATGATCAATACGTGGCATTAAATGGAAACCAAACGGGGGCTATTTTGATTCAATATCTTTTATCTCAAAGAAAAGAAAAGCAACTTCTTTCGGATAAAAGCGTTATAATAAAATCCATTGTTACCGGTAATTTGGGAAAGTTAATTGCAAAAGAGTACAACGTAGAAACATTTGAAACACTTACAGGATTTAAAAATATATGTGGACTTGAAAATGAATTGGAAAAAGAGGGATATCAATTTGAATTTGGATATGAAGAAAGTATAGGTTTTGTCACTGGAAATTTTGTAAGGGATAAAGATGGTGTAATATCTGCAATGATGCTTTCAGAAGCAGCTGGATATTACAAAAAATTTGGAAGAACATTGGTAGATGTCTTAAATGAGTTATACGAAAAGTACGGTTATTACCTGGAAAATAATTTTTCGCTTATATACGAAGGTATAGAAGGTATGGAAAAAATTTCAAAAATTATGGAATTTTACAGAAAGAGTTTTCCAAAAGAAATTGGAAATTTAAAAGTCAAAAGTTATATAGATTATTTAGATGGGAATATTTACGATATAGACGGAAATGTAATTGGAAAGGTAGAGAGAATACCATCTTCGAACGTGTTGAGATTTTTCTTTGATGATGGTAGTTGGTATGCAATTAGGCCTTCTGGTACGGAGCCCAAACTTAAAGTGTATATTTATTCATTTGCAAGGACACGTGATGAATCTGAGAAAAAGTTAGAATTGATTGAATCTGAATTTAGGAAAATAATTGAAAAAATATGAAGCCTGGGGGATTCCCAGGCTTTTATTTTCGAGGTGATAGGTATGCATCCGCTAATTGAAACGTTTTCAAAGATAGAAGTGTTTAAAAAATTGAAAATATCGCAGATAGAAAGATTAGTAAAAAATAGGGAGATCATTTTTAGAAGATATAAAAGAGGTGAATTAATAAAGGGAAGAGGAGAAAAAATAGATGAGGTAATGGTTTTAATAAGTGGTAAGGTACGTGGTGAGATGAACGATTTTAACGGGAAAAATCTCGTGGTTGAAGAAATAAAAGCCCCCAATTTTTTGGCTGTCAATATTTCTTTTTCCAAAGAAGCAATATTACCTGTTGATATAATTTCCGAGGACAGATGCGAAGTTGCGTATTTAAAAAAAGCAAAGATATTTGAGCTTGCAAGTGAAAATATAGATTTTTTAAAAGCATTGGTGGAATTTTTGGGATCAAAGTTTTATTTTATATCACAAAAACTTTGGTTTGTAACTTTAAATAGTCTAAAGGAAAAAATATTGATATATCTTGCATCAAAGTACAGTGGTGGTGAGGTTGTGGTTTTGGATAAGTCAATAGAACAGCTTTCACAGCTTTTTGGTTCAACAAGACCTGCACTTTCTAGGGCATTTTCTGCGCTTGAAAGTGAAGGAATAATTAGAAAAGATGGAAATAAAATATACATATTGGATAAAGATGTAATAGATTTTTACGTGTAACATATGTTACAGACAAAATGGTATAGGATTTGTATAATCAAATCGAAAGGAGTTGGAAATATGAGTGAGTTATTCAATAAAAAGGAGTATTTAAAGAATTTAATCTTGAGAGTATCTCAAAAAGATGACGAAAGATTAAAAAAAGAACTAAAAGAAACCATAAAGGAATTATCTGCCGAAGAGATTGCAAAGGTTGAACAAGAACTAATGGAAGAAGAAGGATTGTCAATTGAGAAGATTCAATCAGTCTGTGATGTACACCTGGAACTTTTTAAAGAGTATATTGATTCCGAAAAGATAGATGTGGAAGAATGGCATCCCATTTATATATTAATGAAGGAACATGAATATATAATCAAAAGTCTAGAAGGGTTAAAAGAATTATCGGATAAATTATTTAAAAAAAGTGATGTTCCATCTGCTTTGCCCATACTTTTAAATCTTCAAAGGTATATAGATGATTTAAACGAAGCGGAAAAATATTTTCAAAAGGAAGAAAATGTTTTATTCCCGTATATAGAAAAACATGGTATTACAAAACCCCCTGCGGTGATGTGGAAAGAGCATGATCAGGTAAGACTTTTAAGAAAGAAACTCATGGGTATTAAAGAAAAAAGGGATTTGGAGTTTGCAAAGAATAAATTGTATGAAATTTCAATGGGATTACTTGAATTATTTTTAAACCATGTGCACAAAGAACATTCTGTTTTGTTTCCAACTGCATTGAAGTTGATAAGTGATGAGGAATGGTTAGATATAAGGGAACAATTTGATGAAATAGGATATATAGGGATAACCCCTGTGAGTGTGGAAAAAAGGGTAAAGATTGAGGAAAGAGTTTACAATGAAAATATAAAACTTCCAAGTGGAGAGTTTACATTAGAGGAATTAAAACATATTTTAAATACATTACCGGTGGATATAACATTTGTTGATAAAAATGACGAAGTTAAATATTTTAGTGAGACAAAAGATAGGGTATTTGTAAGAAGTAGGGCAATTATTGGAAGAAAAGTACAAAACTGCCATCCAGAAAAGAGTATAGATATTGTTAATAAGATATTGAAAGATTTTAAGTCTGGAAAAAGAGATCATGCAGATTTTTGGCTAAAGCTTGGAGAAAGGTATGTATACATTAGATATTTTGCTGTGCGCAATGAAAAAGGAGAATATTTAGGAACTCTTGAGGTTACACAGGATATAAAGCCTATTCAGGAGATTTCGGGAGAAAAAAGAATTTATGATGATAAATAAGGAGGTGTTGGAATGTTTTGTTATCAATGTTCAGAGGCATCAAAGGGTGTAGGTTGTACAACTGTTGGAGTGTGTGGTAAGACACCAGAAGTAGCACATCTTCAAGATTTAGTTGTTTGGCTTGTAAAGGGAATATCCTATTGGTCTTTAAAGGCAAAAGAGTACGGTGTAAAAGATGATGAAGTTAACTTGTTTGTTGCGGAAATGTTGTTTGCAACTATTACAAATGTGAATTTTTCGGTTGAAAGAATGGTTGAATTTATTGAGAGGGCATTTGAATTAAGGGATAGAATAAAGCATAAATTTTTAGACGTATACGCACAAAAAGAGGGAAAACCATTTGACGAAAAGGTTCCAGAAGCTGCGGAATGGTATAAAAAAGGTGGGGCTGATCTATACGAATTAAAGGGAATGGAAGTAGGAGTGCTTTCGGATAAAGATGAGGATATTAGATCTCTAAAACAGCTGTTAATTTACGGGTTAAAAGGTATAGCTGCATATACAGATCATGCGTATATTTTGAAGCACACAAATGATGATATTTTATATTTCATTCAAAGAGGACTTGTTGAAACATTGAGAGATGATATAACAGCAGATGAATTAGTATCCTTGGTACTAGAAGCTGGAAAATTTGCGGTAGATGCAATGGCATTACTTGATAAGGCAAATACAACAGAATTTGGAAATCCAGAGATTACAGAAGTGTATACGGGAACTTACAACACACCTGCAATATTGGTTAGTGGACACGACTTGTTGGATCTTGAAGAATTGTTAAAACAAACAGAAGGAACGGGAATAATGGTTTATACGCACGGAGAAATGCTTCCAGCACACGCCTATCCAAAGTTAAAAAAATACAAACACCTTGCGGGAAACTTTGGAAGTGCATGGTGGAAACAAACACAGGAATTTGAGGAATTTGGTGGAGCAATATTGATGACTACAAATTGTTTAGTCCCACCAAAAGGTTCTTACAAAGACAGGGTTTTTACAACTGGACTTGTAGGATTTGATAAGCTAACACATATTCCAAATAGAACAGATGGAAAACCAAAGGATTTTTCACCTGTGATTAAGAAGGCTCTCGAGTTAGGACCAATTCCTGAGAGAAAAGGTAAAAAGCTTGTGATTGGTTTTGCACATAACCAAGTCTTAAAACTTGCAGATAAAGTAATTGACGCGGTAAAATCAGGAGCAATTAGAAAGTTCGTAGTTATGGGTGGTTGTGATGGAAGACATCCTGGAAGGGAATATTACACTGAATTTGCAAAGAAACTTCCAAAAGATACGGTTATTTTAACTGCAGGTTGTGCAAAGTATAGGTATAACCACCTTGATTTGGGTGATATAGACGGTATTCCAAGAATTTTGGATGCAGGTCAATGTAACGATTCTTATTCGCTTGCCGTGATTGCTTTAAAATTAAAAGAAGCCCTAGGATTAAACGATATAAACGAATTACCAATTGTGTATAATATAGCGTGGTACGAACAAAAAGCAGTTGCAGTGTTATTGGCGCTATTGTACTTGGGAATAAAAGGAATAAGATTGGGGCCAGTTTTACCGGCATTTGTTTCTGAAAATGTGTTAAAAGTGTTAATTGAGAAATTCAATATTGCCCCTATCACAACAGTTGAAGAAGATTTAAAAACATTACTTGCATAAAGAAAATCCCCATCCAATCGGATGGGGATTTTTCCTTCCTTAAAAATTCTTCATATTTACTTAAAAATGTAAATATAAAATAAAAAGTGTAAAAAATGGCTATATACATGTATTTGATGTATATATATTGGAATATTTTTTATTTTTATTATATTTCACCCTTTTTTATCTTAATTATTTTTTTTTATAATAAATTAAACCAAAAAACAGGAGGTGTTAAGTTATGAAAAAAGTGTTAATTTTTGCTCTTGTTATTTTAAGTGTTTTGAGTTTTTCAAAGGTTACTATAGAATTTTGGCATGCTATGAGTGGATGGAGGATAGAACTATTAGAAAACATGGCAAAGGAATTTATGGCAACTCATCCAAACATAGAAATTAAGGTTCAGTATACGGGATCGTATAGAGATACATTTAACAAAACGATAGCGGCTGTAAAGGCTGGAAATCCTCCACATGTTGTTCAGATTTACGATATAGGTACAAGGGCTATGATAGATGGAAATATTGCCGTTCCAATAGGAAATTTAATTGAAGAGGATCCTACAATTGATTTGGGAGCATTTTTGCCACAAGTTTTAAATTACTATACAGTGGATGGAAAGTTATATTCTATGCCATTTAACTCTTCAAATGCCATTTTATTTTACAATAAAACTGCATTTAAAGAAGCAGGTCTTGACCCAAAAAGACCACCAAGGACATTTGATGAATTAATAGAATACAGTAGAAAATTAGTAAAGAAAGATGAAAAGGGAAATATAATAAGATATGGACTTACTTGGCCTACACACTCTTGGTTCTTTGAACAATTAATGGCTGTTCAAGATGCACCACTTGTTAATAACGATAATGGTAGGGGAAGTAAAAGACCAGATGAAGCAGTTTTCAACAGCGAAGCTGGAAAGAGAATTTTTGAACTTCTTGCACAGATGACAAAAGAAGGATTGTTAATAAATACAAAGAGAGAAGATTGGAGTGGAGCAAGGCAAATCTTTTTATCTGGAAAAGCTGCAATGTTACTGTATTCTACGTCTGATGTAAAGTTTATAACGGAAACTGCAAAGAAAAATGGTTGGGAAGTAGGAACAGCATTCCTTCCAAAGCCATCTCTTTCTATACAAGGTGGAGTTGTAATTGGTGGAGGCTCTCTCTGGATCTTGAAGAATCATCCAAAGGAAGAGATAGATGCAGCATGGGAATTTGTAAAATGGATGACTGAACCAAAACAACAAATAAGATGGCACAATGAAACAGGTTATTTCCCAGTAAGAAAAGATGCCGTAGAACAACTGTTAATGGAAGGATTCTATGCAGAAAAACCGAATTATTTAACCGCTATTTTCCAATTGTTATTGTCAAAACAAACACCAAATACAAATGGTGCAATAATAGGTGTATTCCCAGAAACAAGGGAAATTATTGAAACAGCGTATGAAAAAGTGATAAATGATCAAATGACAGTAGAACAAGCACTTAATTGGGCTGCTGGAGAAGTAACAAAGGCACTGAAAAAATATAACAGGTTGTACAAGTAAAATTGTGCCCCGTTTGGGGCACTTTCTTGGGAGGTGTAATGTTGAGAAAATTAACGCCTTATTTTCTTTTAATTCCCACTTTTGTTATTATAATACTATTTATATATACGCCTGCTTTTAACTCATTTAAAATGAGTTTTTTTCAAGAAACTTATTTTGGAGATAGAAAAGTATTTGTAGGATTTGATAACTACATAGATTTGTTTAGTGACAATGAGTATTATAACGTTTTGAAAAATACTTTTATTTATTCATTTGTAAGTGTAGGACTTACTATATTTTTATCTTTTTTGATTTCACAGCTACTAATATTGGATTTACCAGGTACAAAAGTTGTTAGGACTTTGATTTTTTCACCATACGCAGTTTCGCCTGCTATTTCTGCAACTTTGTGGGCTATGTTGTTTACACCAACTGCAGGGTTGTTTAGTTATTTATTTCAGATTACATTTAACTTAGATGTTAAGTGGTTAACAACCAAGCCATATGCAATGATTGCAATTATAGCTGCAACGGTTTGGAAGATGTTACCATTTGATTTAATTTTCTATATAGCAGCTCTTCAAAATATACCAGATTCCATTTTGGAATCTTCTTTAATGGATGGTGCAAATGGGTGGATTAGGATGTGGAGAATAAAATTTCCACTAGTTACACCTATAACGTTTTATTTGTTTATTATGAATTTTACAACTACGATGTTTTCATCATTTGGAATTATTGATATTATGACTCGCGGAGGACCATTGAATAGTACAACTAACATGATATACAGACTTTATTTGGATGGTTTTGCGTTTCAGGATAACGGGCTTGCATCAGCTCAATCGGTGGTCATGTTTGGTATAATGTCGATAATTACTTATCTTTACTTTAAATTTGTCGAAGGAAAAGTTCACTATCAGTGAGGTGAAAATATGAAGATAAAGAATAGATGGACCTTTATTATCTTTGAAATACTTTTAATATTTGTGGGATTGGTAATGTTTGCGCCTATTTTACTCGCCTTTTTCATGAGTTTTATGAAACCTTCAGAAGTTTTTAGGTTTCCACCGAAGGTTATTCCAAGTAGTTTTTATTGGCAAAATTATAAAGAGGCATTAAAATTGGTTCCTTTAGGAAGAATGTTGGTTAATTCTTTAATTGTTTCGGTATTTATAACTGTCGGAAAGTTGATAACGGGTGTTTTAGCGGGGTATGCATTTTCTAATTTTAATTTCAAAGGTAAAAAAATAGCCTTTTCTACGTTATTTGTAACGTTATTTTTACCAGCTGAAACTGTAATGATAGTTCCAATGTTTTTGCTAATGAAATCTCTTGGTTGGGTAAATACATACTATGCGTTGATAATTCCGTTTACCGCAAGTGCAACAAATACATTTCTTATGAGGCAACATTTTAGAACTATACCTTTGGAATTAAGTGATGCTGCAAGAATAGATGGAGCAACTCCCATGCAATATCTTTTGAAGGTATTATTACCACTGTCAAAGTCTATGATTGGAGGTGCTGCACTTATAAACTTTGTATATGCCTGGAATATGTATCTTTGGCCACTTGTTATAACAATGGATGATAAAATGAAAACAGTACAAATAGGTGTTAAAATGCTTATTGATGCGGAAGCGGCAAACAATTGGGGGACTATTATGGCAGGTACTATGATAGCACTTGCTCCTACATTGTTGATTTTCTTTTTAATACAAAACTTATTTGTTAAGAGTTTGGTAAGTAGTGGACTAAAGGGATGAATTTTGTATATAATATAGTTGAATAACAACATGGGAGCTGTTTGTATGGAGTTGTTGATAGAGAAAGAAGAAATAAAAAACGGGGAAATAATTACGGGAAAAGTTAAAGGAAAATTGGGAAAAGTTAAAATATATGAAACTAGACTTCAAGGGGATATTGTTTTAAAGGGATGGGATGATAACAAAAAAATTGATTATTTTTTTGCAACAGAAAAAAGCTTTTTTGGTTATTTATCTTCGAAAATTGGGCATCCATTTTTCGTTGTAAAAGATGATATAGTGGAATGCTATATAGATTATTACGACACAGAATTTGACGATTATGTAGAAATAGAACCATTGGTTATTTTGCACGGAAACGTGGATATGTTGGTGAACGTATATGCTGATATGGTTAAAAAAAATTTAGAACCTTCATTTTCCAATTGGAATCCAATAGGGTGGTCATGTAAATGGAATTGTCTTACTAATTTCAAAGAGAGCTTAGACTATGCAAAAAAATATCCATTTGAAGTTTTTCAAATAGATTTTTGGTATAAAAATATAGGAGATTGGGAACCTAAATTTTCATCATTTGAAGAAATAGCAAAAGAAATTAAAAGTTATGGGATGAAACCTGGGATCTGGATAGCCCCTTTTGTAGTTTTGGAAGGATCAGATATTTTTAAAGAAAAAAAGAATTGGGTTGTAAAAGATGAAAAAGGGAATCCAAAGAAGATATACAATATCGATGGAAAAGGATTATACGCGCTCGATTTAACAAATAATGAAGTGGAAGAGCATATAAGGAATATTTTTTTAAGAATTAAAAATGCGGGGTTTGAATACTTTAAGTTAGATTTTCTTTTTGCTGGTATTGTTGAAGGAAAGAGAAAGAAGAATTTAACACCAATTCAGGCATACAGAAAAGGGTTAAAATTAATTAGAGACTTACTTGGTGAATTTATAGTTGGAGTAAGGGCTCCTCTTTTACCTTCTATAGGCTATGTGGATGGAATGAAGATAACGGATATATCAGAAAAAGGTCTGTATGGTGTACTAAGGGATGTTATAACAAGATATTTTATGAACGGTAGATGGTGGTGGAATGCTCCAGATTTTTTACTTGGAAATAATATAAGTACCACCCAAAAAAAGTTGTTTTTCATGACTGTAGGAATTTTAAATAATATGTTATTTTTGTCAGATAGTCTAAAAGGAAATTTGGAGAATTACCTTTTTAAAGCAGCGTTGAAATTACGTGGAGGCAAGGTTTTTGTAAAGAATATAGGAGCAAAAGGATATGAAATAAAAGCAATTGGTACAAATATAGGAGATGTACGTTTTAGATTGTGTATAGAAACGGAAAAATCGGAATTTTATATAGAGTAACGATAAAACTGTTAATAGTGGAGTTAATTTATCAACTTTGAAAACTCGCTTAAAGATTGTGGTTTGCCAAAATAATATCCTTGAAAAAGTTTAAACCCTATCATAGAGAGAATTTCAAGTTGTCGAGCGTTTTCCACACCTTCAGGAATTGCTATTAGATTAAAAGTTTCGCAAATACTGTAGATTGCTTTTAAAAGGTTGATGTTTTTTTCATCATCAATGTTTTTAACAAATTCTCTGTCAATTTTTAGTATGTCGAAAGGTAAATTTCTAAGGTAACTTAGAGAGGAATACCCTGTTCCAAAATCATCAAGACACAATTTTATACCTTCTGCTTTTAATCTAGAAATATTTTCTTTTACTGTGTCATCGTAGCTTAAGAATAAGTTTTCTGTTATTTCAAAGACGATTTTTTGGGATGGAATATTGTATTTTTCCATTATCTTTAAGTAGTTAATTGGAAAGTCTTGTTCTTTAATTTGAACGGGACTTATGTTTATATCTATAAACTTGAGTTTTGGATTTTTTTTCAAAAAATCCATAACTTTTTCAAAAATCTGTAGAGAAATATCTGTTATCTTTCCGGATTTTTCCAGAAAATTAAGAAATTCACTAGGTGGAATGATTTTTCCATCTTTTTTCCATCTTATTAATACTTCGGCACCAATTATCTTTCTATCTTCTGTGGATATAGGTTGCAAGAAAGGAATAAATTCTTGGTTTCTAATTGCTATTTTTATAAGATTTTCCTTTTTTATTTCTTTTTGGATTTGGTCTTCTATTTCTTTAGAATATATGACTTCTTTATCACTTTCTTTTGCTTTTGAAAGTGAAAGGGTTGCTTTTCTGATTATTTCTTCTAGATCTTCAGAATTTTTAAATACGTAAGATCCTATAAAGAAATCTTGTTCTAGTGTTGAAAAGTCTTTTTTTAGCTTTGCAATAATTTTTTTGGTTTTCTCGAGTGCATTTATGGGATCTATATCCAAATCCTTTATCAAAAACCAAAATTCGTCATTTTGTGCTCTTGAGATTATCACATCAAGGCCTTCTTTTTTTGTGAATTCTTTTAATGTGTTTGAAACTTCTCTTAGAAGTTGATCACCAAACTTATGTCCTTTTATGGAATTTATCCATTTAAAGCCCTTTATATCTATTAATATTAGTGAATGATAGAGAAGAGAGGATAAATTTCCCATTTGTTTTACAATGTATGTTTTGTTAAATGTGTCCGTTAAAGGGTCTTTTTCCAGTAGATTTGAAAGTTTTGATGAAAGCATCTTTTCTTTAGAAATATCAGTATATATCGTATAAAGAAATACTTTATCGTCAATTTCAAATTTTACCGCACGAATTTTTACGAAAATGCTTTTTCCATCTTTTGCCTTTCTTATAGTTTCATATGTTGCATATCCATTTTTTAAGACTTCAAGTATAATGAGTTTTGATTCTGATTTTAAATATGATGGTACGATACTTTCTATATTTTCAAGTCTTTTAAGTTTGAAAAGGTTGGTAAATTGTCTGTTGCATTCTATTATCTTTCCTTTTGGAGTGATTATTGCAACAGCATCAGGTATGTTTTTAAAGAGCGTAGAAAAAAGTTTGTCCGCTATAGTGTGTTTCTTTGAGTATTCCATCTCTTTGGTAATATTTCTAAATAGATATACAATTCCATTTTTAAACGATAGTTTTTTGACGATATAGTATGTGTTGTTTTTGAATATTACTTCATCGTTGTTAAAATCTTCTTCTAGTTTTTTGTTTATTATATTGTTGAAATTAAGATTTAAAATCTTGCTTGCTGTTTTATTTAAGTCTAAGACGTATCCCTGGTTGTCTAATACTATTATTCCATCGGAAAAGGACATTAAGAGTTCGTCTTTTAATTCATCTAAGATATTGAGCCAAGATCTTCTTATCAATATAGACATAATAATAAAAAAAGACAAAGAGATAAATAACAAGATTCTTAACGTATTTCTAGAAAAAAACAATACTTCAAGGGAGATGTAAAAGAATAGTGTTGAAGATATGAGGATAATGCTATATTTTATACTTTTCTTTATATTTGCTTTTAAAATATTTGAAAAAGAGAGAAAAAGAATAATTGCACTGTAGATTACTAATAACATAAAAAATATTCTATTTTCAAGTAAAATATCTGATTTACCGAATAAAAATAAATTTGGGATGTTTAGCAAGAAGATTGGAATAGAGATAAGAATTCTTTCTTTTATATTTGTTTTTTCTCCGTTTATATCTTTTGAAAAGACATAAAAAGCGGGAATTAGCGTGAGGCCTATGATATCTTCTAAATATTGTATGTAAAGGTTATTTGTTTTGAATTTCAAAGCTTCTAAAAATGTTAGAATGAATAATATAGAAACTACGTGAATAAAAACTTTAGATAGTCTGTATAGTTTCCTTTCAAGTAGATATATAACAAAAACAATGTTTATTGTTAACACAACTGAGATCATTTAATCCCTCCACAAAGTTTCTTTGTATTAAAATTATACATCTAATTAAGGAAAATAAAAGCCCCTTAAGGGGCTTTGTAACTTAAAATTTAAATTTATTAACTTCGTTGTCCAAATTTATGGAAAGTGATGATAGAGTCTCACTTTCATTTTTTATGATTTTAATTAATTCAAATTGCTCTTTTGTTATTTTGCTTGTGTTATCCAGTGTATTTGAAACATCTGTTATTTCCTGTGTTGCCGCTTCAATTGCACTGCTAATTTCCTGTGTTGAAGCGCTTTGTTCTTGGGCACTTGATGCAAGAGATTCTATCATTTGTGATATGTTTTCAATTTGACTTAGTATATCTATTATTGCATCCTTTGCATACAAAGCCTTTTCTTTGGTGTTCAATATTTCATTGACAGTTTCTTTTGTGGCATTTGAAGCGTCTTCTGAAGCATTTTTTATGGATACAAGTATTTCATTGATTTTTTGTGTTGCATTTTTACTTTCTTCTGCAAGTTTTCTTATCTCATCTGCAACTACTGCAAAACCTTTACCTGCTTCACCTGCACGTGCAGCCTCGATCGCAGCATTTAGTGCAAGTAGATTTGTTTGCTCTGCAATAGAATTTATTGTTTCAACTATTTCCCCTATATTTTGTGCATTTTGTGATAGAGTTTCAACTATTTCATTGGTAGAGGTTGCCTTTTCTTTTGTTTTTTCGATAACATCTACAATTGTATTAATGGCAATTTCTCCTTCTTTTGCATTGTTGTTAACCTTTTGTGCACTTTCTGAAAGATTTTGAGCGGCATTGGATACATTTTGTGCAGCTGATGCTATTTCTTCTATACTGCTTGTAAGTTCCTCCATAGTGGCGGAAATATTTTGTGCAGAAGAATTAAGGTGTGATATACTTTCAAATACATTATTTCCTATTTTTTCTAGATCAATAGATTTGCTGAAAAATGTTTTTGAAGAGTTAGCAAGTGTATCTGCTGTATTTTTGATTTTAAATAGAACATCTTTTAGGTTTTGTGCCATTTTGTCTAATGTATTTCCAATTTGTGCTATTTCATCGTTTCCCTTTACTTCAAAACTTACTTTCAAATTTCCTCCTCCAAAATCTAAGGCTTTTTCCGATAGTTTTTGGACACTTTTTGAAATGTATTTGGATACGATAAGGATTGGAATGATTGATATTAAAATTATAATGAAGAACGAAATAAGTATGGTATCGGAAATGAAGTACACACCTGAGAGAATTTCCCTTTTTGGTACTATAACGGCGAGTGACCATCCAGGAGTTCCTTTAAGTGGTGAGTAAAAAATATATTTTTCTTCATTATTTGGATCAATAATTTTTGAAAATCCTGTTTCACCTTTTATCATTTTTTCACCAGCTTCTTTTAGGCCTTTAAATCCTTCTGCTGTGAGAATGTTGAGTTTCAAAATATAATCTTTATTTGGATGTGCAATGGTAAGTCCCGAAGAATTTATTAAGGTTGCATATCCTGTTTTCCCAATTTTTATGGTCTTTATTTTCTTGGTAAGGACATCAACGTATATTGCGGATCCCAAAAGTCCTATTGTTTTTCCATCTTTTTTTACAGCACTTGCTATTACAAAAACAGGTTTTCCAGAAGCTTTGGAAAAAACCACATCGCTGATTGATATATCTTTTCCTTTTATTATTTCATTAAAATATGTTCTATCTTTTATATTACCCCTGGCACCACTTGTTGCGTAAAAATTCCCTTTTATATCCGCAACGAAAAAATCATCAACTTCTGGAAAATCTTTTATTTGCTTTTTTAAAAAAATTATAGCATTTTCATCTAAGGACTTGATTTTATCCATTTTTGATGTGTATTTTACAAAATCTACAAATCTGTTGAAATATTCAACAAAAGCGTTATTTGTTTCTTTGAGAATGCTTTGTGAAAAATCAAATGAAATTTGAGTGATTTCGTTAGTAGAAATTTTTAATATTATTATTCCTGCTATGAGAAGCAATATAGCTATGGGCAAGGATATAAATACAACCATTTTCGTCTTTATACTCTTCATACTTAACACCTCCTATGTTAAAAATATGGTTATTTTATTTTAGGCCCCAAGTAATTATATAATATTTATGTTAATTGATGATAATGTTATTGTTAACTTTTATAATCCGACTTCAAATTATATTTTTATGCAAATTGTACTCTTATACATATGTAGTTTGCATTTTAAGTTATAATTATTTTAGTAAGTTATATTAATAACATGAATGTCTATTTTGTGAAATTAATCAAAATTTTAATCAAAATTACGAGCTAAAAATATATTATTTTTATATACATATTTTATTGATGATGTTTGTTTTTTTTTGATTTTTTGAAAATGAAAACTTTGATGATATAATATGAAATATGAAAATAGAACGTGAAAAAAAGTATCTTTTGGATGAATATTTGTTTAAAAAACTTATTCGAAAGGCAAAATATAAAGTGGGTGTTATCCAGTGGTATCTGGAAAGGTGTGTTTTTGTAAAGGTACAAAGATGTAGATTGAGGTATACGGTTGATGGTGATTTTAGCGAAAAATGGGTTGTTGCATTTAAGTCAAAGGTTTTTGGAGACTTTCAAAGGTTGGAAGATGAGCATGATGTAGATTTAAAGAGTATAGATTTTTTAAAGAAATACCCAGTAATTGCAAAAATTAGGTATTTCCTGATGTTTTCTCCTGCAGAAGTTTCGATTGATGAATTTATTTTTCTTGATTTTCCATTGAAAATAAAGTATCTTGCAGAAATAGAAACAAATGAGGAGTTTGAAAAATACGAAGAAATGTTTGGCTTAAAACACTCTGTAGAAGATTTTGAAGAATATACGAATTTTAATATGGCAAAGGTGAGTAAAATTGCCCCAGAAAGGATAATAGAAAAAGTAAAAGCTATGATATAATCTGATTTGAGGAGGGATAAAATGAAAGCGATTATACTTTGTGCTGGAAAGGGTACAAGGCTAAGACCTTTAACTTTTACCATAGCAAAACATCTTATTCCCATTGCAAATAAACCAGTTATTTACTATAGTTTGGAAAAAATAAAAAGTGTTGGGATTGATCAAGTTGGTCTCATTGTAAACAATGAAAACATAAACGATTTTAAAAATTTTTTGGGAGATGGAAAAAAATTTGGGTTAAATATAGAATACATATTGCAAAATGAACCAAAGGGTCTAGCGCATGCCGTCTCTATTGCAAGGGATTTTATTGGAAATGATGATTTTTTAATGTATTTGGGTGATAACCTCATATTAGATGATATCTCAAAATTTGTAAATGAATTTAGAAAAGAAGAGGAACTAAAAGCTTCTATATTACTTTCTCCGGTAAAAGATCCTTCAAGATTTGGTGTTGCAGTTGTAAAAGGAGAAAAGATAGTAAAGGTCGTGGAAAAACCAAAAGACCCTATTTCAAATCTTGCAATTATTGGAATGTATTTGTTTAGAAATACAATATTTGAGGGGATAGATAATATAAAACCTTCTTGGAGAGGAGAACTTGAAATTACAGATGCAATAGGATATTTGATAGAAAAAGGATACAATGTAAAAGGACATATTGTTTATGGTTGGTGGAAAGATACGGGAAAACCCGAAGATTTGATAGAAGCAAATAGAAAGATATTGGATGATAATCATTTTAAGTTGGAAAACAAAGGAATTGTGGATACTTTATCGGACATACAAGGTAGGGTGTATATTGGTGAAAATAGTGAAATAATTAATTCTACTATAAGGGGACCTGTTGTTATAGGGGCAAATTGTGTTGTTAAGGATTCCTATATTGGTCCATATACATCTATTGGGGATAACGTTTTAGTTGAAAATTGTGAACTTGAAAATAGTATTTTAATGGATCATGTAAAATTACTTAACTTGCCATATCCCATAGATTCTTCTTTAATAGGTAAAAACGTACAAATTGTTAACAATGAAAGAAAGCCAAAGGCAATGAAGTTTGTAATTGGAGACATGGGAAAAGTGGAAATAGTGAGGTGATATTTTTGATTAAGCTTATCTTAACGGATTTAGATGGAACACTTTTAAATGATGAAAAACACGTACCAGAGCGGAATATAATTGCGTTAAAAAGGGCTATGGAGAAGGGAATTCACATTAGTATTGCAACTGGAAGAAATTATTATTCTGCAAAAAGATATGTGGAAGAGTTGGGATTGGATGTGCCAGTTGTATTTCAAAATGGGGCGTTCATTTATATGCCATTTGAAAATAAAGTGTTGTATGAATCTCCCTTGCCATCTAAAATTGCAAAAGAATTAATAGATTATGCCAGAAAAGAGAAGGTAGATTACATTCTATTTTCAGATTTTCTAGATGAAAAAGATATGTATATGGACAAAGAACATAAAGGTGGATATGTAAGGTATTTAGAACAAAATAGTTGGCGAATTAACAGAGTTGACGATGTAATTAAATTTATAACAAAAGACAAAGTTGCAGAAGTAGTACTTATGGGAAATGAAGCAAAAATTAGAAATATAATAGAATTTGTTGGTAAAAAATATACAGGTCAATTTAGTGCTATAAAGAATAATGTGGTGGATGGTTGGGCGTTTTTTGAATTTTTCGGCAAAGGGGCATCTAAAGAAGATGCGTTGAGATTTTTGCTTAATTATTTTAAAGTCTCGGAAAATGAAACAATGTTCTTAGGTGATAATTATAACGATATTGGTGTTATGAAATTAGTGGGTTTCCCAGTTGCAATGGAAAATGCAGTTGAAGAAGTTAAGAAGGTAGCAAAGTTTATTACGCTTTCTAACAACGATGGAGGAGTAGGTTTTGCGGTGGAAAAGTTTGTTCTTTAGTGTTTTTTTCTTTGTGAGTGTTTTTTCGTATACTATATACGATTTACAGCTTGCAGTTGGAAAGCGAGAACAACAAGAGGTTTTAAAGATTTTAAATTCAATAGATTATGATGCTCTCCAAATTGATTTTAAGTGTGAGGTAATACTAGCATATACCGACTTGTATTTTTGGGGACATGGAGATGTAAAAAGATACCAAGATTTAGCAAAAAAATACATAGATGCACTTTTAGAGACAAACTACTGGAAAGTATACTATGCAGCGGCTTTAGTATATGGACACTACGTTCAAAAAAATTATTTTTTAGCGTTGATTTACTATAAAAAAGTGTTTGATTTTGCAAAAAAAGCCGTGGAATACGGGCAAGATCAATATCTTGCCCATCTTTTATATGGAATACTTCACCTTGAAACACCATTTGGTGATTTAAATGTTGCAAAAGATCACCTCTTGAAAGCGTTGCAACTGAATAAAAATCATATATATACGTATGTTGAATTGGGAAAATATTACGAAAAGGTACATGATTGTAAACGCGCAAAAGAGATGTATGAAAAGGCATTGAAGTTAAATGGACTTGAAATTTGGAGTTATATAAATAAAGAGGCAAAAAGAGAGGCGAGTGAAAGGTTGTTGGAGGTGGAAAAAAAGTGTACAAACGGGTAAAAGGAACAGATGATATTTATGGAGAGGATATGAAATATTGGTACTTTGTAGAAAACGTTGCAAGGGAAACGGCAAGGTTGTATGGATATTCCGAAATTAGAACACCTATATTTGAGAGGACGGAGCTTTTTGTAAGGGGTGTAGGGGAAGATACGGATATTGTACAAAAGGAAATGTACACATTTGAAGATAAGGGAAATAGGAGTATTACCCTTAGACCGGAAGGAACAGCACCTACTATAAGGGCATTTGTTGAAAATTCGATGTTGGCAACAGGTCTTCCAAAGAGGTTATTTTACATTGGTCCTATGTTTAGATACGAAAGACCACAATCTGGAAGACAGAGGCAATTTCATCAATTTGGGGTAGAACTTATAGGTTCTCCTTCATCTCTTGCAGATGCAGAAGCTATTGTACTTGCAGACCGATTTCTAAAAAAATTGGGATTAGTAGATTATACTATAAAGATAAATTCAATTGGTTGTGAGAAATGTAGGAGTGAATATAAAAAAGCGCTTAAGAAATATTATGAGGATAAGTTGGATAAAGTTTGTGATGATTGCAAAAGACGGTATGAGACAAATGTATTAAGGCTTCTTGATTGTAAAGTAGACGTTGAATATGTAAAAGGAGCACCAAAGATAACGGATTATTTATGTGATGATTGTAAAGAGCACTATCTTAAAACTAAAGAGATTTTAGATGATTTGGAAATAAAATATGAAGAGGATCCATTGCTTGTAAGAGGTCTTGATTATTACAATAGAGTGGTATTTGAAATACATCACGGAAAACTTGGAGCTCAAAGTGCAGTAGGTGGTGGGGGTAGATACGATAATCTGATAAAGGAATTAGGTGGTCCAAAAACCCCATCTTTGGGATTTGCGATGGGGATTGAAAGGTTAATAATAGCGATAAAAGAAGAAAATATACCAGTAGATGATATAAAAAATAACGAAGTGTATGTAGCTCACCTTGGAGAAAGAGCAAGAGTTGAAGCAATAAAGATATCTGAGGAGCTAAGAGATAGTGATATTTCGGTTGTATTTAACACCATGGAAAGGGGATTGAGCGCGCAATTAAAACATGCTGCAAGATTAAAGTGTAAACTTTGTATAATTGTTGGTGAGAACGAATTGGAGAGAAATATTGTTATTTTAAGGAATATGGAAACAGGCGAACAAATAGAGATAGAAAGAGACTACATAGTTGGAACCACAAAAGAGTGGATTGAAAAATAATGAGTTATATAGAAGCAGTTATAGCTATAGTTGTTACACTTATAGCTATAACTGCTATTCTTTTTACCATTGAAAGTCAAAGGGCAATGTACAATAAAATCTTACAAATCGAACTTTCCAAACTTCATGCCGAGGATTTATTGCTAATTTCCCTACCTAATCTCCATCCTCAATTATCTTGGGTTTATGTATCAGAAAATGGAGTGAAAATTAAAAGTGAAATCAAATTTGTCGAATTTGATATGGAAAATAACATAAAAGTGAAGGTATTTTATTTTGAAAATCTTGACTTTTAATTTCATGTAATTTATAATTTCAATAGAAATGAAAAAAGGTGAAAGAATGAATGAACTTTTGAAAATTTTGTCTTCGCCACAGCTTTTTGAAGTTTTAAATTTTTTAAAGGATAATTCCAATAAAAACCCAAGTTCTATTGCAAAGGAATTGGGGTTCCATACGTTTACAGTTCAAAAGTATTTGGAGATATTGGAGAGATTTGGAATTGTATCCTCAAAAGTTGAAAGAAAAATAGGAAGACCTTCAAAAAAATATAGGTACTGTGGTGGTAAGATAACAATAGATTTTGACGAGGTTTTAAAAGTTTTTGAATTAAAATCAAAAAAGATACGTGAAAGAGAAAGTAAAGCAAGGTATAACTATGATTTAAAGAAAGAAACTATAAACGGTGTTGTTAAAAATGGGGAAATTATAAAGCTTTCTGAGGTAGAGGGAAGGGTGTTATTTTTAGTACCTCCAATAGATAGTGCGGGGATTTTAATTTCTGAAATTGTTGAAAAGTTAAATTTCCCAGAATTTGATGTTTTATTTGCGGTTAATAACCTTGTTTTAATGGATATTGTAGAGGTGGTAAAGTGAACATAATATTGTTTTTTGTGTTTTTTTATTTTATTTTAAGGTATGCGATATTAAAATGTTTTGGAGGAGAGAAAAGCAAATTATTAAGATATGATTATTGGAATTTCTTTATTTTAATTTTAATACTTTTTTTAAGTGTTAATTTTTCTTCTTATGTTTTTTACTTTGTAATTGTAGTCGGACTATTATTTAACATGTTTTATTTTTTTACGTATAGAATAACATTTGTTAATTTTCTTCTAAATTTAGCAATTATTACCTGTTTTTTGTTTCCTAAATACATTTGGGTTTCATCCTTTTTTGTTTTAATTCAATTTATTCGTATGAAGTTAATACCAATGTATAATTGGATTTACGTTTCAAGTGAAGCTGAAAATATAGCAAGTGAATGTGGGAAGGGAGGGTATTCTAGAAAGCCCGTGGTGATTTTTGGTAATTTTGGAAAAAGGGTAATAATAAATGGAAGGGGAATAATAGTTAATGTTTTGAATGATAAGATGGTGTTTAGAATAACGAGAAATGCTCATAAAGCGTTAGGTGAGCCAAATCTATACGAATTTTGTGAAAAAATGTCAAAAGTCATTAGGGGGTGGTTGGATGATAAAAGCGGAAAAGTTAACTAGGAAATTTGGAGATTTTATTGCGGTAAATGGTATTGATTTGTATATTGAAAAGGGGAAAATTTTTGGATTTTTGGGTCCAAATGGTGCGGGAAAAACAACGACAATTCGCATGTTGACGGGGGCTTTAAGACCTACAAGTGGTAAGGTGGAAATTTTAGGGCTTGATATGAAAACACATGAATTAGAGATAAAAAGAAGAATAGGAGTTGTACCAGATGAACCAAGAATTTACGATCATTTGAGAGGATATGAATATCTAGAGTTTATAATGGACATTTACAGGCAAAATACTAATGAAGTTAAAAAGAGGATAGAAGAACTATCTGAAGCATTTGGAGTTGATTATCTTGACAAGCAAATTTCCGATATGTCGCATGGTATGAAACAAAAATTAATGGTGATAAGTGTTTTAATGAGAAAACCAGAGGTTATATTTTTAGATGAACCAACTGTAGGATTAGATGCAAAAAGCGCAAAGATTTTAAAAGAACTTTTGAGGAAATATGCAAATCAAGGAATTACAATTTTTCTAACAACTCATATATTGGAAATTGCAGAAAAGATGTGTGATGAAATAGCTATTATAAACAAAGGAGAGATAATAGCACAGGGGGATATTGAAACTTTAAAACAAGGAGAAAACAAATCACTTGAAGACCTCTTTTTAGAATTAACTGCACAAGAAGAAGATATAAAAAATATTGTGGATTCACTTTAAGGGGGTGGTTATATGAGAGAATTTGTTATATTACTCAAATATTTGAGTAATCCCCATTTATACGGGAAGAAAAAATCATCGGTTAAAGGTAATTTTCTCAGGCAATTGTTGGCATATATGATAGGTGCTATTCCACTAGGAATAATGGTATTTTTCTTTTCAAAGAAAATCTTTGTAGAATTGTATAAAGTGGATCAAATGGCTGCAAAGTATATGTTTTTAATGTGGAATTCCATACTTTCTTTGTTTTTTGTTGTGGGATTTATTGGACTTGCCATGTATTCACTTTCAAGAAACGATGAAATGGAATTATTACTAACTATGCCTATTTCAAGGACTGTGTTAACTGCTTTTCAAATATTTTCTGCAACATTGTCGCAGTTATATACTCTTTCATTTTTTGTGTTTGTTTCTCTATCTTACATTATATCCGCAAATCAAAATATATTATGGGGGATTTTGCAGATAATTTTACATATTTTCTTTTTGATTGTTTTTTCTTCTGTAGTTGCTGTATTGATAGGTGGAAAAACTTCAAAATCTTTCACAAGAAGGTTTTACATGATAGTCTTACTTTTATCTATGTTTTTCTACTTTTTTGTAATTGCAATGATGGATGTAGATGTTTCAAAACTTCAAAATATGGCAAAATTGTTTGTTTTTTCCTCAAAAGAGTACAATTTCCTTGCGTGGAGTTTCATTTCTGAAAAAACATTTTTTTATTCACTTGTTTCTACCGTTTTACTTACATTTTCATTTGTTAGTATATCTAGGAAAGTTGGGTTTGAACCTGTTCAGTCAAAGAGAAAGAGGGGGTATAAAATATCTAGTGCAGGTTCTCCAATAAAAGCGGTTTTCAAAAAAGATATGAAGGCCGCTTTAAGATATGAACAGTTTTTGTATTTTATACTTTATCCATTGGGTTTTGGGATATTTATGATGTTTATAAACAGAAGCGATTTTTTACATTCAATATTTTATACTATTCCAATTTTTACATTTTATATTGCGCTTGAAACAGGCATATTAACGTTTTCTGAGGTATCAAAAATAGAGGTTAGTTCAATGTATCCCATACGTTTTTCAACACTTATGATGCCCAAAATTGTACTTCCTTTAGGATTGAATTTTTTCATACTTTTATTGGTGTTTTTTGTTTCTTTATTTTTTGCTCCTTTTGATATTTTTGTCTTTTTGATACTTATATTTTCTTTAATTTTATTCTTTATGAGCGGAGTTTTGGGAGCATATTATGCGATAAAATCGCCTAATATTAAGTCAAATAATATGAATAGAATATTTACAGTTTCCGCAACTTTTATAATAGAAGCAATAACTATGGGTCTTGCTTTTGGAATTATTATGCCATATTTTGTTATAATTAGAAGTGAAAGTGCACCGTGGTGGTTATATTTGATATTTATATCTTCTATTGTGTGTAGTGTATTACTTTCATTTGTGTATATTAAAAGATTAAAAAAGCTTATCTATCAAAAATTGTGAGGTGATATATATGAAGTATTTTAAATTTGACATAGGTGATATCTTAGATGTAGAGTTTATAGATCTTGAAGGTAAAAAAGTAAAACTTCCAAAGGGAAAATGGGTTGTTTTGTATTTTTATCCAAAAGATAATACAAAAGGTTGTACAACAGAAGCATTGGAGTTTTCAGAGCTTATAGACGAATTCAAAAAATTAAATGCAGAAGTAATAGGTGTAAGTCCAGATAAAGTGGAAAGTCACAAAAAATTCATAGCAAAACATAACTTAAAAGTAAAGCTTTTAAGTGATGAAAATAAAGCTGTACTAGAAAAGTTGGGAGTTTGGCAGTTGAAAAAGATGTACGGAAGAGAGTATTACGGGGTTGTAAGAACTACTGTATTAGTTGATCCAGATGGAAAAATAGCATATGTGTGGGAGAAGGTAAAGGCAAAAGGACATGCAAAAGAGGTACTTGAAAAGTTAAGAGAATTAATTGAAAGATAAAAAAAGTGCGCAAATGCGCACTTTTTTTATTGTCAATGGTTGAGTATGAAGATGTAAACTTGTCTTGGATTAATTGTATATTCAACGTCTGTGTCAATGTATGTCTTTTGTGTATCCCATGTAAAATTATTTAAATCGGCGTATAGTATGCGGGTATATCCCTTTGGAATTGTAAATTTGTTTGGATAAATGGGATCGGGGTTGATAAGTACTAAGGCTTCTTGGTTAAAATACGACTTTTTCAGTACAATAAGGTTTTTCCAATTTTTTTCGATATTTACATTTCCATGCGAAAGTGCATAGTAGTCTTTTTTTAGATTGAATATAGTTTTGAAATAATTTAGTAAGGATTTTTCATTTTCTTCTTCTTCCACCGAAACACCATCATATGGATCATCGTATATGGCCCCATCTAGATTTGCATTTCCAAATGTTATGTTTTTTAATTGATATATTTTTTTAGTCCAATTTGTTTGTCCTTCACCAGATTGTGAAGCATACCACTGCATGGGTTCTCTAACAGGTTCATCATACACAGGTCCGTTCCATTTAAATCCTTTAAGTCCTATTTCGTTACCGTAATATATAGTTGGAAGACCTTCTAAAAATACCAATAAAGTATTTAGAACCGCATATTGTGAAGTTCCATATGAATTATTATGATATTTTTCATCGCATAGAACTGAGATAAATCTATTTAGGTCATGGTTGTCTAAAAATGGGAAATAATTTGGAAAGATTCCTTCATAGTCTACATCTTTGTACCAGGTGGAAATTAAGTTATCTTTGCCTTCGTAATTTTCCCTTGCGTTAAACATAAAATTAAAATCAAAGACGGGCATAGGTGCAAATTTTTTTAAGATATCTATATTTCCATCGTATGCTTCACCTACAACAATTATATCTTCTTTTATCGATTTTACATACCTTGTAAGTTCTTTGGAGTACTCGGTGGATTTTTCTATTCCATCATCCCAATCATTTCCATAGAAATGTTTTACGGCGTCAAATCTAAACCCATCTACACCTTGTAAAATCCAGTAATTTAAAATATCCCTGTGTAATTCTTTAACTTCTGGATTATCAAGGTTAAAATCTGGCATGGACGGTCCAAAGATTCCAAAGTAATAAATTTTCTTACCCTTTGAATTTACTTTGTAATGCCAGTGAGGAAGATTCTTTTCTTCAAGACTCATAATATAATAGTTCCAATATTTTGAATTTGTCGTATTTTCTATGGCATCTAAAAACCATGGGTTTTTGTCTGAAGAGTGATTTAGTGGAATATCAAGTATTATTTTTATATTATTTTCATGTGCTTTCTTTAAAAGTTCAATAAAATCATCAATAGTACCATATTCTGGGTTTATTTTGTAGTAATCTACCACATCATATCCGTGGTATGATGTAGATTTAAATATAGGCATAAGCCATATGGTGCTTATTCCAAGTTTTTTTAGGTAATCTATTTTTTGTGTTATTCCCTGTAGGTCACCTATTCCATCGTTGTTTCCATCAAAGAATGATCTTACAAACAAAAGGTACATAATATTTGAAGAGAATATTTCATTAAGTAATTCTTTTGCGTCTATTTTTGTTAGTCCACTTTCCTTTCCATCATAGATGGCATTTATGTAATAGATGTATTTTTCTTTTGTTGGATTTGTATCGACAAATTCTGTGTTTGTTGTTTTTCCAAGAAGGTCTATATCAACTTTACTTGAACCTTTGTATATGTAAAAAGTTGCTGGAAGGGTGTATTTCCAAGAAAGTTTAATGCCGTTATTTGTTATTTCTGCTGTTGCGTCTTTTATTTCTTCGATGTATGGAAGAATAGGTTCTAGAACTATATTTTCTTCTTTTATTTCAAAATTTAATGTGGTTTTTGATGCGGGAAATACTTGAGCTATGGTGTTAATTTTTACGTTTTTTTCTTGAGTTGTAGTTGCATTAATGTTTATTTCCCAGACCCCCGGATAGACATCTTTTTCAAAAAATATGTTGTTTTCTATAAAGTTATGTACAGATGATGCAGTTAATGTGCCTTTAATTGTCGATTCTTTGATTTCTGTACCTTTTGCCTTTAAAGTAATAACCAAAGTGCCGTTTGTGAAAATGGTTTGTATAGTTATTTTGTTTTCACCGTATGAAAGGGTAGTTTCTTTTTCACCGTAAACTACAAGGGTTTTGTTGTATCCCTCTATCCTTATTTTGTATTTACCTGGGGTAAGTCCTTCTAGCTTTGTAAAAAGGGAGCCCTTTAGATCTTTTTTTAACACTAATTTTGAGCCTTGGAATATCTTTAGTGTGTATTTTTCTATTTTTACGTCTTTTTCAAAACTTTGCGCGGAGATCTTCGGAGCACTTTCTATTGCCCCTTTTAATGATATACTCAAAGACATTTTTAAGGGAGTGGTACACGAAAAAAGAAGAAGTAGTACTATCAAAACAGAAAAGATAACTTTTTTCATATAAACCCTCCTTTGTGGTAACGGTTCCAAATAATTATAACAAAACTCCCCTTCAAATTGAAGGGGAGTTTGGAATTTGTTAGTATAGCTTTAATATTGCATCTATTTTCAAAGCGTTATTTAACCCTTTGATTGTTATTTGTATACTTTCGCCGTCGAAAGTTGTAAATGTTGTATTATTTAATAGTGAATTTAGTAAGATATTTAAAGCGCTATCTGTTTCCCAGTACTTCCATATTTCTTGTCCCAAAAGACTGTCAAAGAAGCTTTTTTTGATTCCAAGGTTGTTATCCCTTAAATCAATTGGATCAGGTAGATTTTTGAAATCTATTGTAAGTGTTGCAGAAAATGTGGTTTGACTTGCTTCTATTACAAGTTCTGAATCTAGCGAACGATTTAATTCTTTTAATATGTCAATATACGCCTTGTTATTAATCTGTGTTCCATTGATTTTTATATCTGTGTTTTCCGTATCTATTTTTTCATCTAGTTCTTTTCCAATGCGTATATCAGAGTCTTCTGTTGCGCCAAATTTTAATGCAAAGAGTTCAAAAAAACTGTACCAATTGGTCCAACCCTTTTCGTTGGTCTTTGCTTTTTCAAAATTGTATAGCTCAATAGCACTGTCTAATATAGTTTTAACAATTTTTATTTCCTCTTTTATCCCTGGAACTTTAAACGGTGTTTCTGTAAATAAATCTTTCATATCAAGGATGTCTTTATCTTCTGATATTTCGGAAAGTTGATATCCCAAATCTTTTAGTGTTGTCCAAAATTCTTGAGTATTTGGAACTGCAAAGGAAGTATTTGAGATAAGGTTACTTGCTTGGGATGTTAAAAGTGTATCAATTTTTCCCGTTTTTGCATTTTTTACACTTTTTACATAATTTCTTATCCTTTCTCTTTTTTCATATGTTTTTACAATGTATGTTGTAAAGGTGTGTAGTATAACGACATCTCTGTAATCCATAGCTATTTCTTTGTCTGTTTCAATGTTAAATGCATTTAAAATCTTTTCCCTTGCATCTTTTTTAAACACGACTTTGAAATCTAATCTGTCCTCTTTTTCTCTAATTTTATTTGTTGTTTCTAATATCTTCTTAAATTTTTTGATTAAATTTGGATGTTCTTCAATAAGTTCTAATATGTTCTCTATTATGTCTTCCATTTGCTCTTCCTCAGTTGAAAAGGTATGCATTTTTGTTGTTGATTTTGGGGCAATGATTTCTGAAAGCTCTGCAATAAAGTTTTGGGTTTCATCGTCAATGACCACGGAAGCAATGTAGGACGTTTCATCACTCGATAAATTTGAAATTTCTGAATTTGTTGGAATTTCGTTGAAGTTAACACATCCAAATAATATGAATAATAAAGATATTATAACTAGAAATTTTTTCATATGTACCACCTCCTTTGACTTTAAATACCTTTTAAATTATAACATTTTTATATTAAAATTTTATTTTTTTTGATTTAAATTTTGATTTTGTATAAATTGTTTAAAAGGATATTAACGTAAATATGAGTTGAAATGATATAAATTGGATGTTTATAATAATTTACAGGATTTGTTTGGATGTCTAAAAATTTAAAGGAGGGATTTTTATTAGAAGTATATCGTCCAAGATGTTTTTCATTGTAGGTGTTATTTTTGCCGGTATGGTTATATTTGGATTTATATTTTGGCTTGACATGAATAAGATTTACAGAAGGGAAAAAGTTACCTTTACTGTTAATAGTCAAATAGTTGAGCTTGGAATTTATGAAAATGATTTTCTTGTAGCGGTACAAACTAGAGATTTTAACTTATTAAAAGACACTATAGGGCATTTTGAAGACAAGTTAAAAGAAATGGAAAAAGTGAGGGGAATTTTTAATAATAGGCAAAGAGAGATTTTTGAAAATAGTATTGTAACACTGAAAAAATTGATAGAAAGTGTCAAAAATATAGATATCCAAAATATTGATCAAAAAACTTTTCAAAACTTTGTGCACATTCAGTTTCAAGTTCGAAAATTACTACTTGAGCTAGTGGATTTACTAAAAGAGGATACATCAAATGCGATTAAGAATTTAATTCTAAGTACAATTTTTGTTTTAGCGGTTGTAGGTAGTATAGTTATAATAATTGTTTTGGTAATAACAAGGGGTTTGATAACTCCTTTAAAAAAAGCATCTGTGCTTGTTGAAAATTTAAGTAATGGTGTTTTAAATGTTGAAATAGAAAAAATAGAAAGTAAAGATGAAATAGGACGTATGGCTCAATCTGTTGAAAAGCTAAGGGAAAAGTTATTTGATGTTATAGAGGGAATAAATAATTCATCTAGTGAGTTGAGTGCAAATAGTGAGGAGTTATCAGCTGTGTCAGAAGAAATATCTACAAACTTAAATAGTGTTTCTGAGGGAATTGATAAGTTGAGTAAAGAAGCCCAGGATAATTCTGCAGCTCTTCAAGAAATAACTGCAAGTATTGAGGAATTTGCAGCGTCTGCGGATGTTAACGCAAAAGCAGCCCAGGATATGCTTGAAAAAACAAATGAATTGCATAATTTATCGGATAAAAGTACAAAAAAAGTAAGCGAAATTGTAGATAAAATAAAAAATACAAAGGAGCTTAGCGATATAACAAAAAGAAGTTTAGAAAAACTACTACAAATGGCGAGCAATATAAATACTATAGTAAACACAATAAATGCTATATCAGAACAGACAAATTTACTTGCACTAAATGCTGCGATCGAGGCTGCACGTGCCGGTGAAGCGGGTAAAGGCTTTGCAATAGTTGCAGAAGAGATAAGAAAACTTGCAGAAGAGAGCAAAAATGCAACACAGCAGATTGTTCAGATATTAGAGAGTATAAGTACGGGAATAGTAAATTCTTCTGATTTTGTTGAAAAAACAACACATTCTATAAATGATGTTGCCGTATCTTCAGAAAAAATAATGCATATATTTGAAAGTATAAAAGAGATGTTGAAAGAAGTACGTGAAAAAGTTGAAATTGTTGCATCTAATACACAAGAACAAAGTGCAGGTATAGAAGAGATGTCAGCTGCAGTTACTAGATTAAATACACTGTTAAGTACTACCGCAGAAGTAACTGAAGATGCAAATGCCGCGTTGCAAGAATCAAATGGTGCAGTAGAAGAAATGAGTGTGTCGATACAGTCGCTAGCGGAGATTGCGCAGCAGCTTCAAAGAAAGATTGAATACTTTAAATTGTAATGCAGGGAAGGTTTTACCTTCCCTGTTTTTTTGGTGGTAGAATAGTTTTAAGTAAGGGGGATGGTAGCAGTTTTAAACAGGAATATTTTTTTAGAACTTTTGAATCAAAGAGTTTTATTTCTTGATGGAGCATATGGCACGGAATTTTTTAAAAAGGGTTTTAAAGGACCTGTGGAAATTTTGAATATTATTGCTCAAGAAAAGGTATATGACCTTCAAAAGTCATATGTAGAAGCAGGTGTTGATTTTCTTCTTACAAATACATTTAGTGCAAATAGGTTTAAATTAAAAACTTTAGGTGTCAGATATGATTTAAGAGATATAAATCACAGTGCAGTGAAAATAGCAAAAAAAGCTGCAGGAGACAATGTATATGTCTTAGGTGATATTTCATCTACTGGGGTGTTAATAGAGCCTTTTGGAAAAATAACCTTTGATGAAGTCTACAGTGTTTTTAAAGAGCAGGGAGAGATACTTTTAAACTCCGGTGTAGATGGATTTATAATTGAAACTATGACCGATTTAAAGGAATTGAAAGCGGCTGTACTTGCCCTAAGGGACCTTTCTAATGATGTGCCAATAATTGCACAGATGAGTTTTGAGGAAAATGGTGTTTCAATTACAGGGACAAGTGTTGAGATATTTGCAACACTTTTAAACGATTTAGATGTAGATGTAATTGGAGTAAATTGTACATTAGATCCGGTAAAATTGCTTTTTGTTTTTGAAAAACTTGCAAGTTTTTCGCAGAAACCTTTAAGTGTTGAGCCAAATATAGGAAAGCCAAGATTAAAAAATAAAGAGTTAATTTACCAAATGACCCCTGAAGAATTTGCACGTTATATGATGGAATTTGTTGAGTTTGGTGCAAATATTGTAGGTGGGTGTTGTGGAACATCGCCTGATCATATAAGGTACATGATAAATTTTGTTGGAAGGAAAAAAAGTCCAAAGAAAAGAAAAATGGTGTTATCACAGTATGTTTCAAATAGAACAAGGTTGAGGAAAGTATCCCCCTTTTTAGTTATAGGGGAAAAAATTAATGCTTTTGGAAGGAAAAAATTTCAAGAAAATATAAAAGTGAAAAATTTTGAAAGTGTTGTAAAACTTGCTAGACTTCAAGAGCAAGATGGCGCACATGTTTTAGATGTTAACTTGGGAATTGAAAAACTCTTAAGTAGAGACCACTTTAAAAAGGTGGTACTTGTTCTTGATAAAATAGGGGCTCTACCGTTGTCTTTGGATATACAAGAATTTGAGTTTATGAAAGTTGCGCTAAAAGAATATGTGGGAAGACCTATTGTAAATTCAGCAAAAGCAGATTTAAAAAGTTTAGATAAGGCAATATATCTTTTAAAAAGATATGGTGGGATGTTAATTCTTCTTGCAATGAAAGATAAAATTCCGCAAAGTGCAGAAGAAAGGTTTAATATTTCTTTGGAGGCTTTATCATATTTGGAAAAAAATGGTATTCCAAGGGAAAGAATTTTTGTAGATCCGTTAGTGTTGCCACTGAATACAGGAAACAACCCAAATATTACGTTAAAGACAATAAAACTTTTATCTAAAAAGGGAATAATGACAAGTATAGGACTTTCTAATTTAAGTTTTGGTATTTTTAAGAGAGAAGCGGTTAATTCTGCTTTTCTTTCACTTGCAATGGAAAAAGGCTTAAATGCGGCAATATTAAACACATCTGAATCATGTACTATGAACGTGGTGTATGGCAATCTTTTTTTAAGAGGAATAAAACTTGAAAAATTAGAAACAAAAGAGGATCCCATAGTAGAGATGATTTTAAAAAATGATGAAGAAGGTTTAAGGAAAGAAATAGATAAACTTCTTAAAACATATACACCTTTTCAAATAATGCAAAATATATTATCAAAAGCAATAACACGTATAGGTGATTTATATTCAAATGGAAAAATTTTTTTACCGCAATTTATGATATCTATGGAAACGATTGTTCCTATTTTTGATTTTTTAAATAGTTTAATCTCAAACGAAAACAAAGAAAAAACAGTATTACTTGCAACAGTTGAGGGAGATGTACATGATATAGGAAAAGAGATAGTTAAAGTTGTTTTAAAGAGTGTAGGGTTTCATGTAATAGATTTAGGCGAAAATGTACCGTCAAATGTTATTTTGAAGAAGGTTAAAGAATACACACCTGATATATTGGGGCTTTCTGCTATGATGACTACTACAATTGAAAAGATAAAAGAAGTAAAAAAATTACTTGAAAAAGAGAAAATTAATATCCCAATAATTGCAGGAGGAGCTTCTATGAACGAGGATATAGCAAAAGAGTTTGGAGTTATTTATGGAAAAGATGCAATAGATGCCTTAAATAAAATAAAGGATATAATAAATGAAAAACTTTAAAAAGACTTGTACCACCAAATTGTTTTTGTCAAATATACTTGACAAAATGTAAATTATATTTTACAATAATTATTGGAGGTAAAGTGTAATGAAAAATAAGATAAAGTTTTTTAGGGCTTTAAATAATATAACCCAAGAAGAACTTGCAAAAAAAGTAGGAGTTTCAAGGCAAACTATAAATTATATAGAAAGAGGAAAATATGTGCCATCGGTATTACTTGCGTTGAAAATAGCTAGAGTTTTTAATTGTCAAGTTGAAGAGGTATTTATTTTAGAAGAAGGTGATTAAAATGAGAAAAGTTTTGTCTTTTTTTGAAATAGTATTGCTCTTTATAATCACATTTATGATTTCAATTAACAGATGGTTTTCTATTTTTTATCTTTTACCTATATTTTTTGAGTTATATAAAGATATGTTTTCTAAAGAGGTTGATGAATTTGAAAGGTTGGTAAGGTATAAAACGTCTAATATTGTATTATATATTGTTATTTGTATGTCTGTGACATTTTTGTTATTGGGATTATTTCCAACAAGGGATATTTATTATTTTTACATATTGTTTCCTTTACTTTTAAGAAGCCTATTGTATATAGGGTATTTTTATAGAAGAAAAAGAGTGATAAAAGTTACCGGATATACGTTATTTATAATGATATCAATTTTTATACTGTTATCTCATGGTTTTACAAAAGAGAGTTTGTTTGAGTGTGTTGTGCCTTTGTTAATATTAATTTCTACATGGGTTTCAATATACCACAGGTGGATTGGCGGTGTAATGTTCTTTGGATATTTTTTAGTATTTAGTTTTTATATCTTTAGAGGTACTTTAAATGTAGGGAAAGTACTTGTATATTCTTTGCTTGGAACTGTTTTGTTATTTTTGAGTGTTCAGTCTGTGAGAAAGGAGGAGGAAATATGAAAAGATATATATTATTGCTGTTGTTTTTTAGTGGAGTGATTTTGGCAAATGGATTTAGTTATATACTCGGAGTTGTGATTACTGGTACTGTTTTTCCTTATTTTGAAGTAAAGTACAATTTGGAAAAAACATCAATAGGTTGTTCAGTAGGAATGTCATTTGTAGAAGATGAAAAGAATGAATTTTACGATTTTTTATTGTCACCAAAAGTTAGTATATCATGCTTTCCTTTTAAACAATTTTTTATACAGGCTAATTTTCGAACGATAGTAGTGTTTCCGTATCAACAAAAGCAGTTATATCTCTTTGGTGCTGGGATAGGCTATGGAATACCTTTTAATAATGGAAAAATTAATTTTTTGTTATCTGAGAACATTTCATTGCCAATAAGTGCGGCAAGTGAGGTTAGTTGGCCTATACCTATATTAGAATGCGAATATGAGTTTTGAAAAAAATAAAAATGAGGGGGAATTCCCCTCATTTTTGATTTTAAACTTTAAAACCTTCCACACTTTTTTTGAGTTTTTGTACAATTTCTGAAATATCATTGGCTTTATCTTTTGCAGAAATAATTTCTTCACCTTGTTCGTTGATTGTTTGATTAATTTCTATCATATTTTGTGTTATTTCATCTATTAGTTTTGATATCTCTTTAATATTACTTGCCATTTCTTCAGCAGATGCACTTTGTTCTTGAGATACCGCGGCGAGATCTTCGGACTTTCTTGAAGTATTTTCTACGTTTTTTCTTATAACGATAAATTTTTCGTTCATCTTTTTCATCTTTTCAATTATTTCATTTATAGATGCTACCATTTTGCGGCTTGAATCAGCTGTTTCTTTTGATTCTTCCTTAATATTTCCAAGTTTTATGGAAATTTCCTGTGTGGATTTTTTAGCTTCTTCGGCAAGATTTCTAATTTCATCGGCAACTACCGCAAATCCCTTTCCCGCTTCACCCGCTCTTGCCGCTTCAATTGCCGCATTAAGTGCTAAAAGGTTTGTTTGTTCTGCTATTCCACTTATAACTCCCAATATATCACTTACCGCATTTGCAGATTTTTCGAGAATTTCAGATTTTTCTAGCATTTCATTTGATTCAAAGCTAACTACTTCTATATCTTTGTTTATTTCGTCAATGATTTCCATTCCATTTTTTGCTTCATCTAGGATTTCGTTCATGTTGTAGGATAATTCTGTTGCAGTTTCAGCAACAGATACAGCGGAATTTGCAACTTCCTGAACATCAGAGTCTATTTGACTTACACTTTCTTCAATTTCTTGAAGGTTGTTTGTGAATAAATCTGTTACTTTCATAATATTTTCTGATTTAACTCCTACATTATTGAGAAATTCTTTTAAATTGTTTACGGAAGAGGATACTTCTTTTGTGTTTGTAATAATTGATGTTGCTATGTTCTTAACAATTTCAATAAAAGCATTGAAGCTTTTGGCAATTTTTCCCAATTCATCATTTGTAACAACTGGTATTTGTTTTGTAAGATCAGCTTCCCCAGATTCAAGTTGTTTAAGTGTTTTAAGGAGATGTTTTAAAGGTTTGTAAATTGTATTTAAATAGATGAAAATAAAGAGTGCAACAATGGAAAAGCCTAATATAGTTAACCAAATTTGTATCTGTTTCATCCAAGAAACTTTTCGTTCGGCAAATTTTTGAAACAGAGAAACTGCGGTGTTCATTTCAGAAAGAAGTTTTTCGTTGTTGTCTATTATGTATTTTATTGCATCTTTATCTTTTCCGTTACTGTTTATAACTTTTTGAATTGCGTTTTTGAATGGTAAGAAAAGTTTTTCTACAACAATTAATTGGTTTTTGATTTCTTTGGTTCCTGCAGGTGGGATTTCTACGGAATTTTTCATGGCAAGATCTGTGTATGTTTTTCCTCCATCTTTTAATGCGTATAAAGTTGTTTCGAAAAGTTTCATAGTCTTTGAGAGTTTTTCTTTGTAACTCATGTCACCGTGTGAAATTATTAAAGATTCTTTGGACATTTTTTGTGTTAACATTCTTTGCCTTCCTGCTAAATTAACAATTAAAGAGTCAAATTTTTGAGAATTCGTTATTACATAAGTACTTATAAAGATTGTAAAGATTAGAAATGCCAAAATAATCATTGGAACTATTAGTTTTAGTATTATATGTTGCCTCATATAATCCCTCCTTTTAATTATTCTGAATATATTTTAACATATTTTTTGTGTAAATTTAACGTATGATTCAAACAAGTTTGACACAATTTTACACACGTAAATGTGTTTTATTATTTTTTATTTAAAAATTACTTTTAAAGGTTTTCCAAAAATAGGATTTTTATCCCATATATTGGAAAGAACTCTATGAGAAACTTTATTTATGTTAGTTCCGTCAACAATGTCTGTAGCATCCCAAATCCATACTTTTCTGTCTTTGTCAATTTTATCAAGTATTGCAACGTGATCCATGATGCCATCACCATTTACATCGAAAAAGATTAAATCTCCCTGTTTGGCGCTGTTTGCATCTTCTAATATGACGTTGTATTTAAACAAGGCATCTGCGCTAACGTCATATACAAGTTTTCCCTGATAGACAAAATGTTTGACACCAAGTTGATTATAAAGATAAACAATTAATCCAGAACAATCAAATCCATTTTTAGGATTTTGGCCACCCCAACGATATGGTATTCCTTCTAATGAAGGTAAAGTTTTAAACCATATTTCTTTGTCAGCATTTGTAATTGGAACTTGATGGAAATTTTGTGGTATGTGATTTGCTAGAAATATTCCAAAAATTAAGCCTAACACTAATCCAAGCACAAAGTAATTTTCCATTATTTTTCACTATCTCCTTATTGTTATTTGATTTTTTCTTCTATTTGAAGGCTACCATTTTTATTTTACCATTTACATATATGTGGTGGAGAAACTAAAATTGAAAAAACTAAACATCAAAAAAATCGAATTCCTATAGATAGGATACAAACATAACGTTGTAAGTTCTTTTTTGATAGGAAAATACACTTTTAATTAAGTAAACGTTTATTTACTTATCGGAAGTTTTCTAAAGGAATATAAATTTGCTTTTTTTCTTTTTGGAGTGATAAATAGCTTTTCATCTAAAATAGTTAAAGTGTTTGAATTTTAAGGGAATTAGAAGTATAACATGTATATAACATATAACGAATAACAAAAAACCTGGGCGTATGTTATATTGCCCAGGTTATTTCTTACGTTATGCATTTAAATTTTACTTAATGAAAACTTTATTGGTGTAGGATTTGCTAAGTTGTCTGAAACAGGGCATCTTTGCTCGACTTTTTTTAACCATTCATTTAATGTTTCTTCTGAAGCATTTGTTTCAAGGGAGAGAGAAACATTAATTTGGGTGAATCCAGTTCTATCTTCTGAAGGTTTTCCTAAAAATTTGTTTGGATTTAAATCTCCTTCGATATCTATTTTTATTTTTTTTAATTCAAAGCCCATTTCTTTTGCAACCAAATGACCTACAACATTTAAACAGCCTGCAAAAGCTGCTAGAAGATACTCAACGGGATTTGGACCTTCATCTTTTCCCCCGAGGTTTTCAGGTTCATCAATTGTCATTTTAAAATTCCTTGCAGTTACTAGTGTTTTGGTAAAATTTTCACTTTCTGCTGAAACTCCAAATTTTACAAATGCCATATTATCACCTCCTAATATTAATTATAATACTTATTTATAGTTAAGAAATGAATGAATAGTAATTTTTTTGTTGCAGTTAATAAATATATACATTGAATTATTGTTAAAAAAATCACAAGCGGTAATAACAATATAACTCGTATCCAGATTAATCGAAAAACTTTTTAGTTATACTAAAAATATTTTTTAAATTATCCCCGAAAATATCTTCCAAGACATCTATGTAAGAAATTTTTTGTAGACTTTCATCGGATTCAGCAAGGTTTTTAAGGTTATAGAAGATTTTGTTATCAAGTTTACCATTATCAACTTCCTTTTTTAAAATCAAAAGTGCTTTTTTGTATGGTAAAGCCTCTCTATATGGTCTAGGTTCAACCAATGCAGAATAATAATCTGCTATAGCTATTATCCGGTTGTAGACATTTAAATATTCTTCGGTTAATCCAAAAGGATAGCCTGAACCGTCCAATCTTTCATGGTGAGTCCCACATAATATGGCTAAATTTTCAAAATTAGAATTATTTAGCATATCAATAGTATCAATGATATGTTTTTTCATGATTAGTTGCTCTATTTCTGACAAAGGACTAGGCTTGTGCAAAATCTTAAGTGGAGTTTTTAATTTACCAAGATCATGCAAATAACCACCCATTTTTAAAATCATACCATCTGCTTTTCCCAAAATGCATTCACCTAATTTTTTAGAAACTTTTGAAACAAAAAAGACGTGATCTTTTGTTGTTGGACTTCTTATTTCTTGGAGCAATGCTATTATTTTGGTAAAATTTATGCTTTCTCTTAACGATAGATTTACTGAAAAATCTTTAAATGTTTCAAAATGCAGTTTGTTATCTAATAATTTGTCAATTATCTTGTAATTTTTAAGTATATTTAGGGAAACTTTTTTGATGTTTTCAGGCATTTTCATCTTTTCGATTTTTTGCCATAGGCTAGGAATAACTTCAGCGTAATCTTCAAAGTTTTTAATTTTGAAAAAATACCAAGAAATAATATCGGATAATTTAATAAGACTACCTATAAATCTTTCTTTAGTTTTATCAGAAAATTCGCTGTGATGATATTTTACCGCTTCAACTGCGTCATTTTCAAGAAATGTAATGTTTTTAATTAGATAATATGAAATTTTTGGATGTGTTTCTATGTTTTCTAAATTTTCTATTTTTGTGAGATCTCCATAATTTAACGAATTTATTAATTTTAATAATTCGTTTAGTGTGATAAATCCTATGTCATGAAAAAGACCAACGATGAAAACATCATCATAATTTGGTACTCCAAGTTCTTTTGCAAGAAGATAAGAAAACTTTGCAACATGTATTGAGTGTAATACAAAATCTCTATATTCGTTATAACCTATTTCTTTAAAAAGAAGAATAAAGTTTTTTAGCGTAAATCTCATTTGCCATCCTCCTAAACAATATTATAACATGTAATGAGAATCTTTTCTAATGTAATTAATAGACTTTCACATTGTATTTTTTTAATGTATAATTGACAAAAGGGGGGGTTACATGAAGAAGATAATTTTTGGTTTGGTTGCATTAATCTTTGGGTATTTTGTTTTTGTTTTTTTGGCAAGTGGATATGCTAAATGGTTTTTTAGTGGAATGTATAAAATAGAATCTGCAAATATAGAGCAAAAAATGGATAAAGATGGGGTATTTCACGTACATGAAATAATAACCTTTAAGATGAAAGAACCATTTAGGGGAGTATATAGAGAAGTACCTCAGAGTAGGGCGGTAAGTATAGAAAATGTAAAGCTTTGGATTGAAAATTTTGAAGGTGAATGGGTAGAGTTTTTAGAAAAAAATTCAAAAGGATTTAAAGCACGGGTTTGGATTTCAAGAACACCTATTTCACCTGAAAGGATGAAACGTGTAGTTTTGCATGTCGAATACGATGCAAAATATGTGTACGAAAAAGGAAAAGATGTTTCTCAAGTATTTAGGAAATTTTGGGGAGAAGATTGGAATTCACCTGTAGAAAACTTAGTAGCGCGATTTATTTTTCCGAAAAATGTAAGGCTCTTAAAAGTTTATTCACATCCCAAATTAAATGTACAAAAAAAAGGAAATGAATATATATTTAGGGCCAAAAATATCCCTCCTAATACGTTTTTAGAATCCCGATTTTTGATGGAGAAAATTCCCGTTAAATACCAGTATGAAAATCCCATGTTAACTTTAAAGTCGGTGGAAAAAATTGAAAATGATTTTACAAAAAAATATGTATTTTCGATATTTTTACCGCCTATAACTTTTGCAATGGTGGTTATTTTTTTGGGCTTAGTATTTAATTTTTTTGGAAAAGAAAAGAAAGTGTCGTATCAAGGTGTATATGAAAGGGAAATACCGTATCCAGATACACCTGATATAGTAAATGCAATAGTTATCAATCAACTAGGAAAAATAGATGAAAATGGAATCAACGCAGTTATCATGGATTTATACAGAAAAGGATTTTTAAATCTTGATAAGAAAGGATATATTGAAGTTTTGGAAAAAGAAGGTAATTTAAACTCAACAGAGGGTTATTTTTATCAATTTTTAAAAAGATATTCCAGAGATGGAATATTTTCATTTTCTGATTTAAAAAAAGCTCTATCAAAAGACAAAAAACTCGCAAAAGAATTTTTGGCCGATTTTAAGGTATATAAAACACTTGTTTTGGATGAAGCAAAGTCGAGAAATTACCTTTCGGTGAAGGGGACATATATTTCATACGTAATAGGGCTCATTTCCGTTATATCTTCTTTTCTTTATTTTCTTGTGTTTTTTAAACAAAACTTTCTCTATCAATTTGTTTTCTCAGGGTTGTTGTTTTTAACAGGTGGTATTACCTTTATATTACCTAGAGATGTTTTTGGAAGTTGGTCTAAAGAAGGTAGGAAATATTATCTAAAGTGGATCAATTTTATGAGATTTTTGGAAGATTATTCAGCACTTTCCATGTATCCGCCAGAATCAGTTATTTTGTGGGAAGATTATTTAGTTTATGCAACAGCACTTGGTATAGCAGACAAAGTAGAAAAACATTTGAAAAAAGTAGCACCAAAAGAATTTGAAGAAAGTCGGTTATACTATTATCCGTATATGGGCTTTGGTAGACAATTTGTGGTTATGTCTACAGTTGCAACGAGTGCCGTTTCATCATCTTCGTCCAATACGTTTAGTGGTGGAGCAGGAGGTGTGGGTGGTGGCTCCGGTGGCGGAGGCGGCGGAGCATTTTAAAAAATGGAGGTGGAGATTTTGATTTGGGTAATTTTGATTGTTGCATTTATTGTTGTGTTATACAACAATTTGGTTAAATTGAAAAAGTTAGTGGAAAATGCCTGGAGTCAAATCGATGTACAATTAAAAAGGAGACACGATTTGATACCAAATCTTGTCAATTCTGTAAAGGGGTATATGAAATTTGAACAGGAGACGTTGGAAAAAGTTATGAAAGCTAGAGCCGCTGCTATTTCTAGCAAAGATATGAATGAAAAGATAAAAAGTGAGAATGAAATTACAGGTCTTCTATCAAGACTTTTTGCACTTGTGGAAAATTATCCCGAGTTAAAGGCAAATGAAAATGTAAAGCAATTAATGGAGGAACTAAAAAAAACAGAGGATAAAATAGCATATGCAAGGCAATTTTACAACGATATAGTTATGAAATACAACACAAGAATCTCAGTCTTTCCAACAAATATAGTTGCAAAGATGTTTAATTTTAAAGAGGCATCATTTTTTAAAATTGAAGAAGTGGAAAGGGAAGTTCCAAATGTAGATATTTAAAAAAAGAGTGTGGGGGGTGTCCTTTTGAAAACGGTGGTTGTTTTAGATTATGGTTCACAGTACACACAACTTATTGTCAGAAGAATCAGGGAAAAAGGTTATTATGCAGAACTTTTACCTTGGGATGCAACAGAAGAAGATGTAAATTCTTTGAATCCTTCTTCTGTTATACTTTCCGGTGGACCATCGAGTGTATATGAAAAAGATGCACCTTATGTTCCAGATTTTATTTTAAGTTTAAAAGTACCCATATTGGGAATTTGTTATGGTCTTCAGGCATTAGTTCACAAGTTTGGAGGAAAGGTGGAAAAATCAGAAAAAAGGGAATTTGGTCATGCAGTTTTAAAGGTGAAAAAAGATCCTTTATTTGAAGGATTACCCGAAAAGTTTGATGTTTGGATGAGTCATTCAGATAGGGTTGAAAAACTTCCAGAAGATTTCTACGTTATTGGTGAAAGTGAAAATTCACCATTTGCCGCTGTGAGAAATAAAGAGGGAACAATTTACGGGGTGCAATTTCACCCGGAAGTGACACATACACAATTTGGAAGTAAGATTTTGGAAAATTTTGTCTCAAAAATAGCAAAAATGCATAAAAATTGGCAGATGAGTGACTTTGTAAAAGAAAAAATAGAAGAAATAAGGCAAGTTGTGGGAAATGATAAAGTTATACTTGGTTTGTCTGGTGGAGTAGATTCATCTGTAGTTGCAATGCTTTTACATAAAGCAATTGGGAAAAATTCCATTCCAATTTTTGTTGATACGGGGCTTTTGAGGTTAAATGAAAGGGAAGAAGTGGAAAAAAATTTTAGAAATTTGGGAATAGAGATATTCGTTGTAGACGCAAAAGAAAGATTTTTGAGTGCTTTGGAAGGAGTGGAAGATCCTGAAGAAAAAAGAAAGATAATTGGTCATACTTTCATAGATATTTTTTATGAAACTTCCATGAGTCTACTTAAGGAACATGGAAATATTAGATATCTGGCACAAGGAACGTTATACCCCGATATTATTGAAAGTAAAGTAAGTGAAAGAAAATCTGCGGCAAAGATAAAGACACATCACAACGTAGGGGGGCTCCCTGAGAAATTACCTTTTAAAATAATAGAACCTTTGAGGTATCTTTTCAAAGACGAAGTAAGAAAATTGGGAAAGATATTGGGTTTACCAGATGATATGATTAATAGACATCCATTTCCTGGACCAGGACTTGCCGTAAGAATAGTGGGAAAGATCACAAAAAGTGCTGTTGAAATACTACAACAAGCAGATTACATATTTATAGAAGAATTGAAGAAAAATGGTTTGTATGAGAAAGTTTGGCAGGCATTTGCCGTGTTTCTTCCCGTAAAATCTGTGGGGGTTATGGGAGATTATAGAACTTATGAAAATGTAATAGCATTAAGGGCGGTAAATAGTTTTGATGGTATGACTGCAGATTGGTCAAAACTACCACATGAATTTTTAAATAAAGTTGCAAAAAGAATAATAAATGAGGTTGAAGGAGTAAATAGAGTAGTTTACGATATTACCTCAAAACCACCTGCAACCATAGAATGGGAGTAGTATAACACCCCGCTGGGGTGTTATACTATTTCAAGTATGAATTTATCAGATTTTTCAATAGTGGTCTTTTCTTTAAATCTAATTGGAAATTTAAAGATAGGTCCATCATATACAAAGGTGTGGTATTCTCCATTTTCACCACATATATCTATCCCTATTTTTTCAAATTCTTCTATTAAATCTAATGACAAGTCCCTACCTAGAAAATTTTTGAGTTCTTTTTTAATGGATATTATTTTTGCTTTGAATCCAAGCAAGAGAAACTCTTTAACTATGTCTTTTCTTTTACGTTGCCAAAGGGGTTCAAATACTTTTACGTTTTTCTTTGAACATACGTTTTTTACCCAATCTAAGTGTGCTTGTAAATCAATATCTCCAAATATTCCAATACCATTGTATGCGTATTCTTCTAGAAATTTAAGAAAGTTTTTTTCATAATTTTCCCAGCTACTACTTTTAGTTATAAGTGGTAGCCCCAAGCTTTTTGCTTGTTGCTGCAAAATGTGTTTCTGTAGGCCGTGTGCCCTTGAATGGACGTTATCTTCTGATAACATTGTAAAGAGATAATCAATCGTTGTGAATTTTTTAAGACCGTAGTACAAGGCAAGTGTAGAATCTTTTCCACCACTCCATGAGCAAAATACTTTTCCCATTTTATTGATCGCTTCCTTTTGAAACATTTGCAGATTCAAATGTAGCCATTTCCCTTATCATTTTTATCGCAGCTTCAATTAGGTACATAGAAAGTACCGCACCTGTACCTTCTCCAAGACGCATATCTAAATCCAAAATAGGTCTTTCGTTTATTGAATCTAGTATTACTTTATGTCCTTTTACTTTGGACTTATGACCAAAGAGGACGTAATCTTTTACCTTTTTATCTATATGATATGCTATGAGAAATCCCGCTGTAGTGGAAAAACCGTCTATAATTACTGGTATTTTTTCTTCAACTGCTTGGAGTATAAATCCCGCCATTTCTCCTATGCAATAGCTTCCCACTTTTGAAAGGACGTCTATGGAATCTGATGGATTGGGATTGTTTACTTTTAGCGCCATTTCCACAACTTGTTTTTTTCTTTTTAGTTTTTCGTTGTCTATAGGGGTGCCTATATCTAGTATTTCATCTAGATTAAACCCAAAAGCAGCTGAAATTGCAGTTGCAGTGGTGGTGTTTCCTATACCCATATCGCCTATAGCCAGTAAATCTGCTCCATCATTAATTGCATCTTTTGCAATCTTTTGTCCATACTCTAAGGATTTTAACGCGTCATCTTTTGACATAGCAGGACCTTTTGTGAAATTTTTTGTGCCATATCCTACTTTCTTTACTATTAAAGATGGATGTTGGTCAAAATCATAGTCAACTCCTGCATCAACAACATAGACTTTTGCCCCCACGTGTTTTGAAAAAACGTTAATTGCCGCTCCTTGGTTTAAGAAGTTAAAGACCATTTGAAAGGTTACTTCTTTTGGATATGCCGAAACTTTCTCTTCTACCACTCCATGATCTCCTGCAAATACGTAAACCCTTTTGTCGTTAAAAAGTTCTGGAAGTTCTTTTCCTTGGATAAGAGAAATTTTTAATGCTATTTCTTCTAAGTATCCAAGACTTCCTACAGGCTTTGTAAGGTTGTTTAGTCTGTTGATAACTTTCTCTCTAAGTGTCATTTTATCCCCTCCTATAAACAAAAACTTCCACAAAAAGCCCTGAGCTTTTGTGGAATTTATACATCCAAGATAGGTTTCCCGGCTCCCGGATCATCCTACTTTCTGCACCTTCCCAGGTTTTCCCCAGTGGTATTTGCAGATTTCGTCCCCGGTTACGGTTGCTGGGCAGCCCCGGATTTTCACCGGTGTTCCCTTTTCTTGGATGTTTTTAGTATAAATTTTCTCTAAAATTATACCACAGTATCTATAATATTTAGGTCTTGATTTAGTAACACAAATTTAGCATCATATCCTATTTTGATCCGTCCTGTGTCTATTTTTAAATTTTTAAGTGCGTTAGAAGAAGATACCCATGAGAGTTCTTTTAGAGAGCAATTGGTGGCCTTTTTGAATTTTTTGAGTCCATCTATAAATTTTAGGGTGCTTCCTGCAAGGGTACCATCTTCAAGCCTTGCTATATTATCTTTTACCTTTACAAGAAGATTTCCCAGTGTGTAAATGCCATCGCCAAGTCCTGTGGCTGATATACTATCTGTGATAAGGATAATTTTTTTTGCACCTAGTGTTTGGTATACTAATTTTAAAAATTCAGGAGATGAATGTACAAAATCTGCAATTATCTCAACGTACGGTTTGTGTAAAAAAACACCACCTACTATACCAATTTCCCTGTGGTGCAATGTAGTAAGTGCATTTGGGAAATGCGTAACTCTATTAACTCCAAGGTTAATGAATTCTTTGAAAATATCGTAATTTGCATTTGAATGTCCAATTGAAGGAACTATATTGTTTTTTCTTAATTTTTCCAGTAGATCCTTTGAATTTGGAAGTTCTGGTGCAAAACTTAAAATTTTTACATTTTTAAGTTGCGGAAGTGCATCGTTAAATGATTGTATATATGCTTTGTTTTGAGCTCCCGCTTTCTTTTTATTTAAAAAAGGTCCTTCAAAGTGCAGTCCTAAAAGAGAAGGATGCGTGGCATTTGAAAAATTTTGTGTTACATTATTTAGTACTTCAAAAGAATGAGAAACGGTAGTTGGAAGAAGATATGTAACACCATTAGACAGAACCTTATTCCCCCAAATGTTAAAATCTTTATCTGTTGCAGTCATACAATCTATTCCCATGTATCCATGTGTGTGTGTATCAACAAATCCTGGCATTAATAAAAGTTTGGGAGTACAGTCGTATTTTTTTACATTTATTATCTTTTTATCAAACTCCACATCTCCTGTAAATTCTCCTTCAATTGGATCAACTATGAGTGCTTTTTCTATTATCATATAATACCTCCTATATTTTCACGCTTTTTGATAAATTTTCAGGTCTATCTGGGTTTAACCCCTCTGATATAGCCTTTTTGTAGGCTAGTATTTGCAAGAAAATAACCCTCAATGGAGTTTCAAATCCGCTATTGTATTTAATATCTATATCTCCATCTTTTCCTAAATATATAACTTTGGAGTATTTTTCCAAATCTTTCTTTAATGCGTATTCGTATTTTGTGTCTTTTGAATTAATGATCACTAATGTTTTGTCGGTTAATTTGGAAATAGGTCCGTGTCTATATTCTAAGGGTTCGTGAAATTCTACAAATTGTTTTGCCATCTCTTGTATTTTTAATGCCCCCTCTTTTGATATACCATATTCTTCGTCAAAGCCTAGAAATACAAAATGATTGTATTTTTTTAAATCTATTTTTTCAAGATAATCGTTACTTTTCTCGATTATTTTCTTTGCTATGTTTGAGATTTCTCCATTTTTTATCAAAAAATATAAAATAGCCGTAAATGATCCAGTCATTACTATACTTTCCTCGTGAAGAAAATCAAAAGTAAAGGTTTGATCACATACTTTTTCAAGTGATGAATTTTTTTCGCAAGTTATACCTACTGTAAATATACCGTTTTTCTTGAACTTTTCTGCGGAAAGTACTGTTTCGGTTGACTCTCCTGTTCGAGAGATAAATATTCCAATATCGCATTTTGGTGTGTAATCCAAAGCGAGAATTTTACCACCAGTTAGAGTTTCCGAATTAACTTTTAGTATTTTTGAGGCGGTAAAGGCAAGATTATACGATGAACCACAACCTACAAATGCGTATTTTTTGTTGTTTGAAAATTTAATAGAATAGTTTTCTGTTTTTTTCAAAAGTTCAGGTGTACGCATTATTTCATTATATGTGTAATTCATCCCTTTAGAGCCCCCTTTGTGATACCAGAGATTATATGTTTTTGAAAAGCTAAAAAGATAATTATAACTGGTATTCCGATTATAGAAGAAGCGGCCATGAGTCTTGGCCAGTCTATTTGGTTTAGTTTTTGATACAGCGCAAGACCTACTTGAACGGTTCTCATTTCACGTGAATTTGTCATGACTAATGGATAGAAGAGCTCGTTCCAACTTGAGATAAATGTATTGATAGCCATTACTGCAATTGCAGGTTTTGACAGTGGAAATACAATTTTGAAGAGTATTTGAAATGTATTTGCCCCATCTACGTATGCAGCTTGTTCAAGTTCAACTGGTAGTTGCTCTATATATTGTTTTAATAAAAACACACTAAATGGTGTAACAAGCTTAGGTATAGTAAGTGCAAAATATGTATCTATCCATCCTATATTTTTCATAAGTATGAATATGGGAATTATTGTAATTTGTGGTGGTATCATCATTGTCATTAAAATTATTGAAAAAAGTAAATTTTTTCCCCGAAAATTTCTCCTTGCAAATGCATATGCTACCATTGTTGAAAATATAATGTTTCCTATTACTACAATTGTTGAAACAATAAAACTGTTTAGTATGTATCTTGTAAACATATCTTCTTTTAATACATTTACAAAATTTAATAATGTGGGGAATTGGTAAATAAGTTTTACATCATCAAGGTAATGTTTATCTGAAAAGTGAAAAACTATTTTAGATACGTATTTTAAATTAATTTCACCAAAGTTAGTTAAAATATATTTTTTCCAATCTTTACTTCCGGAAAATTCTTTTCTTACACTTTTTCCAAAAGCATCGAATATTTCTAGGGAAAATTTTTCCTTTCCTTTTGCCCAGAATTCTAATTGTTTTGCAACACGCATGTCGAGTTTATTTGTCAATAGAACTATTGTTCCATTTGCTAATATTGATTTTGTACTTTGAGGGGAGTCATTAACTAATGTGAATTGACCGTTTAATTTTCTTCTTAAATAACTTTTGTATTTTATCTCAAAATCATTTATATACCTTTCCTTTATTACCTTTGTAAGGTTACCGCTAGGTATAATTGCAGTGTAAAACATGGATAGCATGGGAAATAATGAAATAAACAAAAGTCCAAACATTATCACAAGAAATATAGCTTTTTTCATATGTTTTCACTCCTGAGTAATCTACCTTGTATTAGAGTAATAGTAAGTATTATAAGCACTAAGATATATGCTATTGCAGAGGCATACCCCATTTCAAAGTTTCTAAATCCCACTATGTAGAGATAATGTACTATTGTTTGTGTGGCATTCATCGGGCCTCCACCTGTCATTGTAAATATTTCCGAGAAAATTTGGAAAGAACGTATAGTATTTAACGCTATGACAAAGTATAAAGTTGGTTTTAAAAGTGGAAGCGTTATTTTAAAAAACATTTTGCTTTTACTTGCGCCGTCTATTTCTGCTGCTTCGTATAATTGTTCGGGAATACTTTGAAGACCTGCAAGAAATAGTATGGTATAATATCCAATAGCTGCCCAAATATCCATGATCATTATGGAAAATAGAGCTGTTTTTGTATGTGCAAGCCAGCTTGTGGGAATAGGAGAACTTCCAAATAATTCGAGCATTTTGTTGAAAAAGCCATCAGCACTGTAAAGGTACATCCATGTAGTTGATATAACTACCATGGAAATTACAGATGGAAGGAAAAATCCTGCTTTAAATAAATCTTTTAAAGGTAGAAATTTACTGTTTATTAAAACTGCAAGCAGTAATGAAAATGTTGTTGTAAATGGAATTGTACCGACTACAAATATAACAGTATTTTTAAGGGCTTTTAAGAATATTTCATCTTGGAAAGCGCGAATGTAATTTTTTAAACCAACAAAATCAAATTCTGGACTTAAAGCAGAATAATTTGTAAAACTCATGAAGAAAGAGCGTAATATGGGAAATAAGCCAAATATTGCAAATAATATTAAAAAAGGAGATAATAAAAAGAACGTTTCAATTTTGTTTTTTGTTTTTTTCTTCAATCCAATCACCCCAGAACCCCCTGCCATTTAGGCAGGGGATTTTTTTATTCACCATCTAATATTTTTTGAATCTTTAAGTTATATTCAAAGAGTGTAGAATCAATATCAGCATTTTCTAGTATCATTTTTTCAATTGCCTCTGTTAATACCGCTTGAACTTTTGGCCATGCTGGAATAGAAGGTACGGGTTTTGCGTATGTGTTTTGTTCGTAGAAAACCTTATGCATGGGATGATCGTTAAACCATGGATCTTTTCCCGCTTCAACATGTGATGGGAATATTGCTGGCCAAATCATGGCAACTTCCATGGCAATATCAGGTCTAATTAAAAATTCTACCAATTTTTGTGCGGCTTCTTTATTTTTTGAATGTTTCATTATTGCAAGAACTTCTGCTCCTGCAAAGGATGCATGTGTACCGTACCATGAGGCGGGCTTCGGTATAAATACAACGTTAAAAGGTGTTTCAGGATAATTTGTTTCAAGATAGTCAATATCCCATGCACCACTTACGTACATACCAATCTTTCCTTCACCAAATGCTTTGGCAAGATCTGCTTGTTTCGTCTTAAGAGAATATTTGGAGAGTGCTTTGTAAAATTGTGCTGTTTCTTCTACTTTACACGATGTTAAAAGTGCCCTTTTTCCATCTTCAGAGATTATATCTCCTCCAGTTCCCCATACCGCAGGTAAGAACCATTGTTGCCATGGACTGTAGCTTTCACCTGCTGGCATACCAAATCCGTATATTTCATCACCTAGCGCGTCAATTTTTTTGGATGCTCTGTATAGGTCTTCCCAAGTTTCAGGTGGAATATCTGGATTTAAACCTGCTTTTTCGAAAAGTTCCATGTTGTAAAAGAGTGCCCTTGTTCCAAGAAGCCAAGGAACTGCCCAATATTTTCCATGATATTTTACCGTATCCCAACCTACATAGTTTTTCCCATATTGATTGTAGAATAAATCCATGTTTTCAAGTGCATTTCTTTCCGCAAAGTTTGCAACCCAAGTGTTTCCCAGTTCTACTACATCTAGTGATTCCCCTCCTGCAATTGCTGTAACTATTTTGTCAAAACCATTTGCCCAAGAAAGTTGTACGTATTCTACTTCGATATCTGGGTTTTCATCCATAAATTTGTCCAAAATCATCTTTGCATGTTCATCGTTCATCATAAATCCCCAAAATGTAAGCTTGGTTTTTGCAAAACTAAATACAACGATCAAAGCAAAAAAGATGACAAAAAACTTTTTCATAACGATCCCTCCCCTTTTAAAAGTTTAAGCGCATGGTATATGGAAATTAGTTTTGAAGAATTTAAAACAATATATTCATTAGTGTTTTTTATTTTATCCCTTAAAAATACGTATATGACCCTTTTTGAATTTATTTTCTTTATTTTATCTAATACGAAATATACCACCGTATCTTCTAATGAAATATTGTCACTTTCTTTGTATATTTTTGCGTTTGGAAATTCATCTAAAATTAGCTTTTTTAAATGTTTTAAATCGTTTTTGGACGTGTCTGCAAGACTCAAGTTTTTCGGAGATGGTATTAAGAATATAGGATTTTCTATAGGGGGCTTTACGTTAAAAGTTATTGCTTTTTTCGCAGCATGTGATAAAAATCTGGTGGGATAGGTTTTTTCAACGTATTTTTTCTTTATCTTTTCGATCTTCTTGATTTTTTCGTTTAAAAGTTCTTTATCTAATTCTCCTGTTTTAACCATTGAAATGAATGTATCGTAAAAGTATGAATAATTTTCAAAATCTCCTATTAAAATAACATCTCCTCCTGCTTCAAAGAATTTTTTTATTACTTCTTTTGGTGTATGATTCTTGTACAATGCTTTCATTTCAAATGCGTCTGAAATTACCAATCCTTTGTACTCAAATTCTTTTTTTAAGATATCGGTGATTAATTTTTTTGAAAGAGTTGCTATATTTTCATTGTCTATTTTTGGATAAAGTACGTGTGCTGTCATTATAAAATCTACATTTGAAGAAAGATTTTTAAAGAGCATCATATCCTTGTCATATTTTTCAAAGTTTTCCACTATAGGAAGGGTGTAATGTGAATCTGATTTTGCCTTACCATGGCCAGGGAAGTGTTTTAAGGTAGGTGCTATGTTGTTTTCAAGAAGACCTTTGATAAATTCTTTTGCCGATTTTTCCACAATTTCGTGTTTATCTGAAAACGTCCTAAAACCTGTCACATGACTTGATACATTATATTTTACATCTAAAACTGGTGCAAATACCATGTTAAACCCATGCAACTTCAACATATTTCCCAGGTATTTTCCATAATTGTATGAGTAATTTGTCTTTCCAAGTGCTATATTTCCTGGAGAGGGAAATATATTTGGTACAGTTTCAAGTTGTCCACCTTCGTGATCAGAAGAGATAAAAAAACTATACCCTTTTTCAAATAATGAATAAATTCTTTCTATATTTATTTGAAATGTATAAATGTCTTTCATATTTTCAGGATATAAGATTATTCCACATGGATTTGTTTTTTCAATAATGTTTTGGTTAAAATTATTTTGAAAACCAATAAAAAATAAATTGCCAAATTTATCCATTAGGTCACCTTCTTTAAAAAATATTTTATTCCATCATCTGTTGAAAAGATGTTTTTTAGAGTTTTTATTGCAACACCTTCTGCATTTACAAATTTTTTTCCATTTTCAATTAATATATCAAGTTGTCTTTTGTTTTCAAGATATATTTCTTCTTTAATGAAATTTTTAAGCATTTTTATTTGAGGATGTAAGGTTATGTTTCCACCAATAACGACTAGCTCTGGATCAAAAATACTCGTTAAAAATGCTATTTTTTTTGAAATAAATTTTAAAAAATCCTTAATGTCAATTAAGGTAAACTTTGAAAAAGAAAGCCTTTGATCAATAAGCGTTTTACTTATTTTATATTCACCTGAGAGATGATTTGTTCCATACACAGGTAATCCATTGATAATAATACCTACACCAAATCCAACAGGTTCGTTTATAAAATATGGGATTGATAGTTGAAAATATAGGATGGAGTTTTTTAATAGGGAATATTTTAAAGCACCGCATATGGCGTCTTTTTCCACAAACGTAGGAATTGAAAAGTGCTTGTTGAAATTTAAGTTTTTAATGTTTAATGCTTCAGAATATACCACAGTGTTATTTTTAACAATACCTGGTATTGAAATTCCAATGGCGATTATTCCTTCGTTTTTTAAAACGATTCTATTTATTTCATCTATTATATTTTCGGAGGATATTTTTTTTGATATTTTCCTTTTAAAGATTATTTCTGAAAAAAGATTTGTTTTAATATACTCAATTCCATCTTGCTCAATAGATATGCCAAGTATATATGATAAATCTTTATTAAAAGAATATACTACGGTCTTTCGCCCACCTTGTGAGGATGCAGGTAATTCCTTTGTTTTTACTAGAATATTTAAATTCCTTAGTTTTGCAACGTTTCTCGAAACAGTTGATTTTTCAAGGTTTAATTTTTCAGAAAGTATTTTTGCAGTAACAACTTTTTCTTTCCAAGAAAATTCAATAATTTTTTTCAGCGATTTTGTAACCATACTCCCCTCCTATTAGTTGGTTGTTTCAATCAACTAACTAAATTATATAAAAAATGAAAAATAATTCAAAAGATAAAATGAGCAAAATATATTCAATTAAAAAGGAAAAATGAAAAAAATCTTTTAAAAACAAAGATTTGCAAAAAAATTCCCCTCAAAAGAGGGGAATTTCTTATTACCACCATTTTTGAAGATCGAATGTTAACACAAGCTTATCAGAATCTTTAGAAACTTCTGGTAAATTCTTTTGAACTTTATCAGCCTCTACATCTCCGCCGGTATATTCGATCGTAAATTCATAAACTCCATTGGTTCCGCTACTTGGAGCAGTTAAACTAAAACTACCTGGAACATTGCTTAAATAACCTGCGTTTTTTAGTTCTTTTAAAGTTAACTCTGAAATATCATCAGGTGTTTCTGTGTTAAACCAATTTTCAACAGCAGATTTGATAGCTTTGAAATTTTGAGCTACTTGACTTGCCTTTGCAGCTTTTACGGCGTTGAGTGCAAGTGGTGTTGCAACGGATAGTAGTGCAGCTATAACTGCCAGAACTATTAAAAGTTCTACAAGTGTAAATCCTTTTTTCATCTTCATACCTATCCCTCCTAAATTTGATTTTGCTATTTTATTATACCAAACAATTATCATTTCTTCAAGTTTTATTTTGTGTTAATAACAAGTTTTTGTGTTTTTAAAATTTATAATAAAATAAGTATTTATCAATTATTTTATACGCTTTTTGCGCATAAGTTTAATAATATTATTTTGAAAAAATAGTATATTTGTTTAGAATTTTGATTGATTTTTATATTAATTTTAAATGCTAACAAAAATGGAAAAAGGATAAGTTTTGAGGTGGAAATTGTTTTAAATTGGGAATAAATGTGATTTTTGAGGTTTTTATTAAGCTATATAGATGTTAGAATATAACTGGAGTAAAAAGAGTGGGAGGGATGCTTGTGTGGGAAAATGTAAAGAAAGTGGATCCAGAAATATATGATGTTATTTTAAATGAATGGGATAGGCAAGAGTATGGGCTTGAACTTATTGCTTCTGAGAATTTTACATCACTTGCAGTTATTGAAGCAATGGGTAGTGTGTTAACGAATAAATATGCAGAAGGATATCCAGGTAGAAGATATTATGGTGGTTGTGAGTGGGTAGATGTTGCGGAAAAGCTAGCAAGGGATAGGGCAAAAGAACTTTTTAATGTAAAATATGCAAATGTCCAACCGCATTCTGGATCACAAGCTAATATGGGTGCTTACTTTGCGGTTTCAGAACCTAAAGATACAATTATGGGAATGTCTCTAAGTCATGGAGGACACCTTACCCACGGTGCATCCGTTAATTTTTCAGGTAGAATATACAACGTTGTTCCGTACGGTGTTGATCCAGAAACGGAAGTTATAAATTACGATATGGTAAGAGATTTGGCAATTAAGCATAAGCCAAAAATCATTATAGCAGGTGGGAGTGCGTATTCAAGGATAATAGATTTTAAGAAATTTAGGGAAATTGCAGATGAAATTGGAGCATATTTAATTGTTGATATGGCGCACTTTGCAGGGTTGGTTGCAGCGGGACTATACCCAAATCCAGCAGAATATGCACATATAGTTACAAGTACTACTCACAAAACTTTGAGAGGTCCAAGAGGTGGAATGATTTTAACAAATGATAAAGAAATTTATAAAGCGATAAATAAATCTATATTCCCTGGAATTCAAGGCGGACCTTTAATGCACGTTATTGCTGCAAAAGCTGTTTGTTTCAAAGAAGCACTAACAGAAGAGTTTAAAGAGTATCAGAAACAAGTTGTAAAAAATGCAAAGAAATTAGCAGAAGAATTGGAAAAGAGAGGACTTAGAATTGTTTCAGGAGGAACCGATACACACTTAATGTTAGTGGATTTAACCCCACTCAATGTTACAGGAAAAGCTGCGGAAATTGCACTTGGAAAATGTCATATAACTGTGAATAAAAACACTATTCCAAATGAAACAAGATCCCCATTTGTAGCAAGTGGTATAAGACTTGGAACACCTGCTTTAACTACCAGGGGAATGAAGGAAGAAGAAATGGAGGAAATAGCAGAACTAATAGTTACCGTTTTGAAAAATGTAAAAGATGAAGAAGGAAATGTATCTGATGATATTGTTGAAAAAGTACAAAATAATGTAAAAGATTTGTGTAAAAGGTTCCCGTTGTACGAAGGTAAGATAAAATTATAAGGCCCCATCCAAAGGATGGGGTTTTTTAAAGTTCTTTAACTTCTGATATGGGATAATCAATTTCTGAAAGTTTTTCTTTAACCTTTTCAAGGTTATTTGTTTCAATTTCCACGATTTTTTCTTCTAAGTTAATTTTAAAATTTTCTTCACTAATTTCTTCTAAAGCCTTTGAAATCCTCATTACGCAGTGTTCACAAGACATATTTGGTACATTTAAAATGTATTTTCTCATAAAAACACCTCCTTTATGTACAACAAATCAATTCTTAGTTAATGATTTTAAGTATCTTTTTTCGTTGATTTTCGAGGAATTTAATATAACAGTTATAGAACTAAATGCCATTGCTGCTTCTGCTATGGCTGGATGGAGGAACCCCATCATTGCCATTGGTATTGCTATTATATTATAGAAAAATGCCCAGAATAAGTTTTGTTTTATTATACTGAATGTTAACTGTGAAATTTTTATTGCATCCACTATCTTTGAAATTCCTTCTTTTGTAATTATTATATCTGCGTTATCAATTGCAAGATCCGTACCTGTACCTATTGCTATTCCTACATCTGCACCTTTTAGTGCCGCGGCATCATTCATGCCATCTCCAACCATTAAAACTTTTCCACCTTTTGCTTGGTATTTTCTGATTATATCCAATTTTTCTTGTGGTTTAACTTGTGCATAGATTTTATCAATACCCACCTGTTTTGCAACAATATTAGCCGTTTTTTCGTTATCTCCTGTGACCATGATAGGTGTAATTCCCATGTCTTTTATCATCTTAACTGCGTTAAGAGAATCAGGCCTTATTGGATCAACAATTGCCAGAAATCCATGTGTTTTGTTGTTGACTTTTACTTCGACAACTGTATATCCTTTTTCCAATATTTTTGAATAATTTGAATAATCTTGTGGTTTTCCCACAAAATATTCTGTGTTATTTACAAAAGCTTTAATACCTTCACCGGGTATTTCTTCAATTTTTTCTATTTTGATGTAGTTGTTGGTAAGCTCAGATATTGCTTTTGCAAGGGGATGATTTGAGTTTTTTTCAACTGATGCTATTACTTTCAAGGTTTCCTTATCCAAGTTGTGCTTTATAACTTTTGGATGACCTTCAGTTATTGTTCCAGTCTTATCCATTAATACAAATTTTACGTCTTTCATCGTTTGAATAGCTTCTGCATTTCTAATTAAAAGACCCCTTTTTGCTGAAAGTCCCGTTCCAGTTATCAATGCCATAGGGGTTGCAAGTCCTAATGCACATGGACATGCAATTACCACTGTTGCAACAAATACAAATATTGCAAAAGAAACAGGGTTATTGGTGTTTAAAATCCACGGAAGATAATTACTTGCTTTTTCGATAAATGGGTGAAATGTTTCAAAACCAAAATACCAGAATATACCACTAAATATGGCAAGGGAGATGATTACCGGTACAAACCAATTTGTTATTCTATCTGCAAGGGCTTGGATGGGAACTTTTGCACCTTGTGCTTCTTTAATGAGATTTATCATTTGAGAAAGAAATGAATCTTCTCCTACTTTTGTAGCTTTTATCTTTATGGGACTTGTAAGGTTTAAAGAACCACCTATGACTTCATCGTTTTCTCCTTTTTTAGACGGCATAGATTCTCCAGATATCATAGATTCGTCAATACCAGATTTTCCCGAAATTATTACACCGTCAACAGGAATTCTCTCACCTGGTTTTACTAGGATAATCATTTTTTCTTTAACTGCTTCTATTGGAAGCATGAGTTCTTTGCCTTCAATAATTACTCTTGCCTCTTTTGCTTGAAGTTTTATAAGACTTTTTATTTCTTTTGTGGCTTTATCCCTTAAATAGGATTCTATAAATCTTCCAAGTAAGTGAAAGGATATGATCATGCTTCCAATGGCTCCAAAAGAACCTATTTTAAGTCCAAAAAGTGAAAGTATAGATGTTAACCATGCAGTGGTAGCACCAAAAAAGATCAAAGTGTCCATGTTGGTATGTTTATGCGTAAGCGCAATCCACGCACCTTTTATAGTATCTCTGCCAGCATAAAATGTTACTATACCGCCAAAGATAACTTCCATTAATGTAAAATATGGAATCTCCCTGAAAAACATATTTATTATCATCAATATGGATAGGGGAATAGTGAGCAAAAGTGATATAAATAGGTTTTTCTTTATTTTTTTGTATCTTTTTTCTTCAATTTCTTCTGGTGATTTATCCGTTATTCCATATCCAACACTTTCAACTATTTTTTTGATCTTTTCTATATCTAAATTTTCTCCCACAACAAATGCCGTGTTTGTTGCAAGGTTTACCGCCGCAAATTTTACATCTTCTGATTTTAGAAGTGCCTTTTCAATTGTACGTGCACAATTTGCACAAGTCATACCCGTTATTGTAAAGGATTTTTTCTCTTCATTTTTCATAGTCTCGCCTCCCCCACCCCGTCATAGGGGGTATACTTATATTATACACTTATTTTTTTTTTGGTCAAATAAAAAGGTGCGCAATACAATTGATAATGGATGGAGTTTGTATCCTAAATAAAATAATAATGTATTTATTTTGTTAACATATTTGGAGTTTTTAAGATTTACTCGAGTTTGACAAAAAAGTGTGACATACTTTTGATAAGAATGGAAATGAAAATAAGATTTGTAATAAGCATATTGTAAATGATATAATTTTATACAAGAATAATTTATTTTTGAGGTGATATAATGTCAAAGAAAAGTTCTATTGTTGCAAAGGGAGTAACCTTAATAGGTATTGGTGTGGGGTTTGTATTGCTTAAATACTCACCATATTATTTTGTTGCATCAATTATGATTGGAATTGGAGCGGGCTTGCTTATAGGTGCTATTTTAGATAGGGATAATTAATTTTTTAAATAAAAAAACAAATTTTTTATGTATATAAATAGTGTAATTTTTCGCAAATAATAATATACACAGGTGTAGTTTGTGTTTTTTGACAAGTGTGTATATAGTACTTTTAATAAAAAAAGCGGGGTTGGTATAATAAAGTTTGGAGGAAAAACATGTATTTTGTAAGTTCATATGATGTAAATCCAAATGTGATTAAAAAAGATAAAGGTAAGGTTCTATTACAGTCAAATTACCCATGTGAATATAAAGAATCTTCAAGATTACCTTTATACTTGTACGAATCGAAAAATAAAATAAAGGGTGTGCTTTTATTTATCCATGGGCTTGGAACAAATAATTTAAAGTATTTAAAGTGGTTTCCAAGGAATTTTTCAGAGTTTGGATATAATTCCGCATTAATGGTTTTACCTTATCATTTTGAGAGAACACCTAAAGGTTATAAAAGTGGGCAGTTATTTCTTTCAACAACGGACAATCCAACTCTTAGATCACGTTTTGAACATGCAGTTGTAGATGTATTAACATCTCTAAATTATCTAAAGAAAGTATATGGTAGAGATATATACCTCATGGGATTTAGTTTTGGTGGAATGGTTTCTACAATAGCTGCTAGTTTTTCCAGAGATATTAAGGGACTTTCGCTATGTGTAACAGGTGGAAATTTTTATTACATAACCTGGAAGAGTTTTGTGACAAAGGTCCTAAGGGTTCAATACGAGCAAAACAAAGAATGCAATCCGCAAAAATGTGCAGATTATCACGGCAAAGAATTTCTAAAATATATCTCAAATTTAAAAACTCCTGCTATTGAAATAGACTCAGCTCCCATTGCATGTTATGAATATGATCCAATTGTATTTGCGAAATTTGTTACAGCACCGGTTATAATGTTTAGGGCGCTCTTTGATGTGTTTATTCCTAAAAAATCTACTGTTGAACTTTTTAATAATTTTGGCAGTTTAAAAAAAGAAATACATAGCTTACCAAGTGGACATCTTTCGTCGTATATATTTAAAAAACGCATATTAAAACTTACAATGCGTTTTTTTGAAAATTAAAAAGCCTCTTGATATTCTTTTAAAAGTGATTCTATTAATTCTTTTACAGATGTTATTTTTTCTATTCTATAGGCATTAGCACCGGCAAATGCAAAACCTTCACTTAATATTCCTTTTTTTGCGTTTGTTAAAGCATGTGCAATACAATACGGTGCTTTTCTAAAGTCACAAGTTTTAAGACATTTCCACAAGCATTTTATTGGTTTTTTAAATCCATTTGATACTTTTTCAAGAAACTCACTTTTTATAGCTCTACCTGGGAGTCCAACAGGACTATCGATTATTATTAGATCTTCTTTTTTACATTTTATGTAAGCTTCTTTGAATTTTATATCGGCGTCACATTCGTGTGTTGCGACAAATCTTGTAGCCATTTGTACTCCACTTGCCCCCATTTTTATGAATTTATAAATATCTTTTCCCGTGTAAATTCCCCCAGCTGCAATTACCGGGATTTGTTTGTTAAATTTTTGTTCGAAAGGTTTTATTGTAGATATAACTTCTGGAAGAATTTTTTCCAGAGAGTATTTTGGATCATTTATTTGTTCTTTTTTAAAACCAAGATGTCCCCCGGCAAGTGGTCCTTCCACCACTAGTGCGTCTGGTATGTGGTTGTAATGTTTGGACCAGTAGTTGAAAATTGTTTTGGCTGCTCTTGCGGAGGAAACTATAGGTGCAAATTTTGTTTTAATTTTCTCCAAGGATAATTTTGGTAAGTTTAAAGGTAATCCTGCTCCCATGAATACAATATCTATTCCTTCTTGTATAGCGGTTATCAATAATTCATTGAAATCTGAAAGTGCAACCATTATATTTACACCAATTATCCCCTTTGTCATTTTTCTTGCTTTTCTTATTTCCTTTTTTAATGCTCTTTTATTTGCTTCCTTTTCGTTTGTGTCAAAATCTGCTTCGAACATACCTATCCCGGCAGCTCCAATGACACCAATACCACCTTCGTTTGCCACAGCTGATGCTAGTCCTGATAAGGAAATTCCTACACTCATCCCCCCTTGTATAATTGGGATTTTTGCTTCAAGTTCCCCTATTTTTAGTATTGGAATTTTATTCATATATATCCCCCCCTTTTTTAAAGTCAGAATGTTAGAATACTATAACAAAGTTAAAGTAATTAAACTTTACTTTATTCTATCATATTTTTTGGGATACGTAAATGCATATGAAAAAATATGATGGTATAATTTTTAGTGGAGGGATTCTTATGAGAAGATTGTTAAAAAAGATGTTTATAGTATTTTCCAAAATTGTATTGCCGATGTTTTTTGATAAAAAATATTTAAGAGGAAGATGGTTTGAAAATTCAGTTAAGGGATGGATTTGGGCTTGGAGAAGTGTTTGGTTTCAAAAAATATTGGGATTTAATAGAAATGTTCCATGGCCAGTTTCTCATCAAATAGTTGTAAATAGAGCCGAGGATATAGTTTTTGATGTTAACGATTTGAATAATTTCCAGAGATTTGGAAATTATTTTCAAGCTGGTTATGGAAAAATAATAATAGGAAAAGGTACATTAATTGCTCCAAATGTAGGTATAATTACGGGAAATCATAATCCATGTAATTTAGAAAAACATTTACCTGGAAAAGATGTGATAATTGGTGAGAAATGTTGGATAGGAATGAATGCTGTTATATTACCAGGAGTTGTACTGGGGCCTAGAACAATTGTTGGAGCAGGAAGTGTTGTAACAAAAAGTTTTCCAGAGGGATATTGTATAATAGCGGGAAATCCTGCAGAAGTTATTAAAAAATTAGATTGTAAAGACTAAAATATGCGTAACAAAGACTTATATGAAATAGGGCTATTTGCAATTTTTTATATTGTTGCATATTAAATGAGCTTATATAGATAGTGTATTGATAAAGGAAGGGATTAAAGTGAAACGAAATGAAATGCTTGATTTTGTTATAACGAACTTGGAAAAATTAAATGAAAATGAACCAGTATTGGGAAAGGACGAGTATTTTAAGTCAGAAAAGTTAGAATATCCAGAAGTATATGCAATGATCGTATTGAGTTATTATTATCTTTTTAAGAAAGAAAAAGATAATAAGTGGAAGAAAAAAGCTGAAAAATTTATAGATAGATTAATTTCATTGTCTATAAAAGAAGATAATACAATTTGTTGGGGATTACCATATGATTGGGGAGTAACTGAAAAAAATGATGGATTTTTAATTACGACGGTATTTTCTTTACGGGCTTTAGCAAAGTGGAATAGTGAGTTTTCGTATAAATATTCAGATGTTATAGAGAAAGCGATAAATTGGATTTTTGGATTACTTTATTACGATGAAAATATCAAAGAAAATGCCTTTTATTATTCTCCAAAGTTAAAAGAAAATATTTATAACGCTACTTCCCTTGCTTGTGGTATATTATTAGAATCTGGGCAATATCTTTGGAAAAGGCAAAAAGAAAATTTAATCAGTGTTGTAATGGGATTAATAAAGGTACAAAATAAAAAAGGATTTTGGAAGTATTCAATAAATAATCCTACAGTTGATTTATTACACCAATCATATACATGTGAAGGATTGCTTTTATCGGCATCGCGGTTGAAAAGAGATTTGAAAGAAAAAGTTTTGAAATCAGCGATTAAAGGCGTGGAATTTATGGATAAATACATGTTTAATTCTTATATTGAAACATATTTTTTCAGGTTATTCGATAATGTAGAATTTGGTGTAAAATTAAAACATCTTTTGTTTAGAATTTTTTTCAAGAAAAAATTTAGATTATCAAGGGCTTGGAGTTTTGGTGCATTCCTTCGAGTTCATACTTTACTTGAGGCTTTTGGTATCACTCTTCCGATAAAGTTAGAGGAAATATTGAAAACAATTGAGAGTCAACTGTTTCAAAATGGGAACTTTAGATATAATAAACTGGATGATAGTGTATATATTAGGCAGCAAGCACATGTTTGGTATTCACTGGTTAATTATTTATATTTTAGAGATATGGAGGAGCATATGTGTCTGTAAAAAAATCTAGTTCTATTTTGTTTATTTCGAAAGTTATAAAAACCGTATTTGATATAGCTTCAATAATGCTTTTATCTCGATTGTTGTTTGTGTCAGATTACGGTATATACAAGCAACTTATGCTTTCTAGTCAACTAGTTATTAGTATTATGATTTTGGGAGTTCCAAATTCAGCTTTGTATTATTTGTCTAACAAAAGAAAGAAAGAGTATTTGGTAAATTTATATTTTACGTTATTTTTTCTTTCGATTTTGGTAATAATAGTTTCTCCGTTTTTGGCAATGTTGTTTGACATGAATTTTAAAGTGGACTTCTTTAGGAAAAATATTTTCATTGTAGCTTTGATTTATTCGTTGGGAATTTTTTCTTCTGCATCTGAAAATATATTGGTTGCTTTAAACAAAATAAAAAGTTTGATAATTTACACCATTGTACCTACTGTTTATTGGTTTATTGGGTTGTTATTTTTATTGTTTTACGGTAAGTATACAATATACATGATTTTTGTGCTTTTTATTTTTAGGTATGTTTTAAATATTGTTTTATTGATACTTTCAACTTGTGATATGATAAGGTTTGAATATACAAATTTAAAAAGAATTAAGGATATTTTGATTTTTGGTATTCCTATAGGTTTTTCAACAATTTTAGGAATGTTAAATAAAAATGTTGATAAGTTGGTGGTTGGTTATTTTGTCGATAACGTAAATTTCGCTATTTTTTCAAATGGAGCATACGAGATTCCTTTTTTATCCCTTTTGACTTCCTCACTTTTTACTGTTTTGGTACCTGAATTAAAGAAATTAAATGACTTAAAAAATATTTCAAGTATAAAAACATTATGGAATCGTGCGGGAAACGTAATGATTCCAATAATGGTTTCTCTTGCTAGCTCATTAATATTTTTTGCTAAACCTTTTGTGTTGTTTATTTTTTCGGAAAAGTATTTAGCATCTGTTCCATATTTTAGAATTTATCAAACTATACTATATTTTAGAATATACGTATATGGATCCATTTTTGTTGCAACTAAAAATAGTAGGATATTTTTATTTAATGCCATTTATTCGTTGATTTTTAACATTGTAATGGACATATTTTTAATTATGAAAATTGGCCCAATTGGTGCGGTTATTGCAACTGTTTTAACAATGGTATTTTTAGTTATTTTACAGTTAATTAATATAAAAAATATATTAAAAATAAAGTTTTCAGAAACGTTTCCTTGGTTTAATTGGATTAAGTCGATAATTGTATCTTTGATGATCAGCGGTAGTTTATATATACTTTATGATATTACTTCTAGTGGGGTTTTTGTGGGATTATTATTTATGTTTTTTTCGTTTGTACTTTCGTTTTTTATTTTGTCGTATATGGTAAATAATGAAGTTTTGAATTACATAGTATATGTTTTAAAAAAACTGACAAGAAAATAAGAGGTGAAAATAGTGAAGATTTTTATTGTAGGATATACACATACGAAAGACGATAAAAGAGTTTTTAAAACAGTAGAATTATTATCAAAAAAACACGAAGTTATTTATCAGTATCTTTCAACTGATAAAGAAGAAAGTTATAGAAAGAACAATATAACTTATATTCCTTTGAAAATTTCAAATATACTTGGGCGAAGAACAAGGTTTGAAAATATCAAGAATTTAGTTAAATTTGATAAAAAAATAATAAACCTTATAAAAAATGTAGAGTATGATATATTATATCTTCACTATTTTTTAGTTATGTTTCCTTTAAAGGCTTTTAAAATAGCAAAAAAGAAGGGTAAGACAGTAGTATATGATGTACATGAATATCATCCAGAAAATCACCTTAAAAATTTCAAAGGAGTAAAAAAAACTTTAAAAGAAAATTTTATGTGGTATATTTTGAAAAAACAATTTTTTTTGTCTGATAAATTGATCTTTGTATCTAAAGAAATGCAATTGGACATGTTTAAAAAAACAGATGTTAAAAAACCCTATTTGATAGTACCAAACTATGCTAATATTTTGTTAAAATCAAAAAAAGTAAAAGAGATAGCATTTGTTGGTAAAACACCAAGAAACATTAGATTTGAAAAAGAGATAATAAAGAAACTATTTTCATTTGGTTTTAGTTTTAAAATTATAGGTATGGATTCAGAATATTTTAAAGATATTCCACATGAGTATACGTCGTTTTTACCTTATGGAAAGATGATGAAAGAATTATCAAGGGCTTCATTTTCTTTAATTTCATACAAATCGTTTGGGAGTGAAAAAAAGAATTATCAGTATTCCTTTCCTCACAAATTTTTTGATTCTATAGCGGCGAATACACCAGTTATCGTAAATGAGAGGTTTATATCAATGTCTAAGGAAGTAAAAAAACATGGTTTAGGAGTAATAATAAATCCGGAAAATGTGGAAAAGTCCGTAGATAAAATAGTTAATGCATATGAAAATTATGAGGTTATTTTGAAAAATATAGAAAAGTATAAAAAGTTATATGTTTGGGATAAAGAAAAAGAAGAAAATTTTGTTAATTTTGTTACTAAATAAAATGGAGGGTTGATATGGAGTTAATATTTATAGCTCTTGACATTAGAGATGATGCTTCAGCAATTGGACCTTCTATGAAGATAAGGCAACAATGTGAAGCTTTCGAAAATAATGGTTTTAATGTTCATGAGTTAATAGTGAAAAATAATTCTTTGTATATCAGAAATAAGGGAGAGATGAAAAAAATATATGAATTTAGTTATAGAGATATTTTGAAAAGGGAAGAAAATATTATCTTAAGAAAATTAAAGTTTGTTCGTAGGTTGAACCATATTTTTAATGTTTTGATAAAATATGTAGAAAGTGAAAAAATTGAATTTGCATACGTTAGGAATCTTCTTCCTTGGAATTATCTTTCGATAAAGTTTATAAAGCAATTAAAAAAATTAACAAAATTTGTTATTTTAGATGTCCCTACATATCCTTACAAAAAAGAACTTTCAAAGATTAATTTGGTAATTGATAATATATTTAATAGATTTGTTGGAAAAAATATAAATTTAGTTGTAACTACAGCCGATATTGAGAAAATATATGGAGTTAGAACAATTAAAATAACAAATGGAATAGATGTCAAAAAATATAAACTGAAGAAGAACATAAAAAAAGATGGCGAGTTTCATTTAATAGGTGTGGCAAATGTTTCATTATGGCATGGATATGATAGAGTAATAAACGGTCTTTATGAATATTACAAAAATGATCCGAGAATAAAAGTTATCTTTCATGTTGTAGGAGAAGGAAAAGAGCTTTGTAATCTGAGAAGATTAGTAAAAGAAAGAAATTTAGATACTTATGTTATATTTCATGGATTTAAAACAGGGGATGAATTAGATAATTTGTATGATATTAGCGATGTAGCAGTAGGTTCGTTGGGATTACATAGAATAGGACTTTTAAAATCCAGTGTTTTGAAGGTAAGAGAGTATTGTGCAAGGGGGATACCTTTTATCATTTCGTCATATGATGAAGATTTTGATAGAAAGTTTGAATTTATGTTAAAATTTCCATCTGACGAAACCCCTATAGACATAGAAGAAATATTAAAATTTTATAAAAGGATTAAAAGTAAAAATTATAGCCTGTTTATGAGAAAATATGCTGAAGAACATTTAAGTTGGAATAATAAAATGGGAAAATTATTAAAAGAAATAAAATAGTTAAACAAACTCTTGAAGAAATTTATATTTTTCTTCAAGATTTTTTTCAAGAATATAATGTTTTAAGTATAATTCTTTTGATTTTCTCTTCATTTTGTTAATTTTATTTTGGTTTAAATTTAAGAATGTTTCAATAGCAATACTTAAAGATTCTGGTGTTAAATTCTTAACTAAGATGGCGTTGTAGTTATCTACAGCTATTTCACTTACCCCTCCAACATCTGTGGCTATTATAGGAAGAGATGCGGCACAAGCTTCCATTAGTACAACTGGTAATCCTTCACTTCTGCTTGGAAGTATAAAACAATCAGCATTTAAAAGCTCTTGTGGTATTTCGTTCCTAGTTAACCATTGGTTTAACTCGACAAACTTTTCTAGTTTGTATTTTTTTATAGATTTTAAATATTTTCTATAATATTTTCCTCTGCCAAATATTTTAAAATGTACATTTTTAATATTCTTTTCGTATACAAGGTCATATATTGCTTTGAGTAATATATCAATTCCCTTTAATGGTATGTAACCGGAAATGGACAGAAATTGTTTTGTATTTGAGTTTTTCTTTGTTTTTTTTTGATTTTCTAATTTATTATAAAAATTAATACTAACTCCTAATCTAAAAACTTTAACTTTTTCTGGAATTAGGGAGTATTTTTTTATCAGAAACTCCTTGTTTTTTTTTGAAACGGTAAGTATAAATTTTGCTTTTTCTAATATTTTTTTTTGTGGGGGATAAATGTAGATATCGGAACCATGTCCTTGGCAGATAAAGTTATTTCCATTTAGTATGTTGATATAGTACGCTATTATTGTGGCTCTAGAAAGCCAATATGAAAAAAGTAATTCGGATTTTTCTAATTTGACATTTCTCAATATACTTAATGCCATAAAATAGGAATATAGATTCCTTAGAAATTCTTTTGGATTCTTATCAAAAACATATTTTAAGCTTTTAATATATTTTTTTCGAGATTTATTTTTGGGAAATAAAAATTCCAAAATTCCTTGGAAAATGTTAAGATAAATTACATTTTGGATATGGTTTTTAGTTTTTGAAAAACTCAAAATTTTTATATTGTCGAAGTTTTTTAGTGCAAATTCCATTTCCTGAGAATTGAATGTTTCGTATTTTTCTGGATATGAATTGGTTAATATGTATATTTTTTTCATATTATCCTCCCGTTAAAAACTTTTCAAATCTATTTGCCAATACGTCCCAGTCTCTGTATTTTTTTATATATTCAATGTTTTGTTTACCAAAAGCTTTTAAGTTGTAGTTTTCGAAGTTTTTTAATGCGCTCTTGAATGATTCGCAATTGTCAAAAAATATTGCTCCTCCTGATTGCTTTAAAAATAAATTCTCTTGGTTAACACTCAAAATTGGTTTTCCACTTGCCATATAGTCCAGTAATTTGTTAGAACTATACGCAGGGTATTTTATATTGTCAAACGATTTTAATGAAAAAAGTAAAATGTCGCTTTTGGTTTTTAATAGATAGGGGATACATTTTTTCGGAATAGGTTCAAAGAAATGAATATTTTTTTCTTTGCCGGCTAATTTTATCAGTTTTGATTTTTCTGAACCGCTACCGACAAAGATAAAGGAGAATTTTTTCTTTATATCTTTTTCGAGTTTTTTTATACATTTGATGACAAATTCAAGATTATTTGAAGGACCATGTGAACCAGTGTATACAATTTTTATGGTATGCTCCTTGATATTTGAAAATAACTTATCAACTTCTTTACACTTTTTAGGATTTTCAAATAAGTAAACCGAAGTCCCATTTGGGATTATTTCAATGGGTACTTTTTTATTTATTTTTAAATTTCTAATATGTTCGTTGATAAAGGGAACAAGCGAGATTATTCCATCTGCTTTTTTGTAATATTTTTTTGCCATATATCTAAACAAAATTGATATAGGATGTTTTTTAGAAATGAGTCCTGATGAGATAAGATCATCTGGCCAAACATCTCGGATTTCAACAAAGAATTTTGCGTTAAATTTTTTTGATAAAACATATCCCAATTTCCAAGAAAAAGGGTGAGGAGATGATGCAATTATAACGTCATATTTTTCAGAAGATAGCCTTTTTAATCCGTTTTGATAGTAATCATATGAAGATAAGAATCTTTCTACACCATTTCCTTTATATTTTCTAGTTTTAATAACCTTAAATGAAACACCTTCTTTGGAAAAATCACCACCTTTTAATGTGTACCAATCTTTCTTTAAAAGGTGTGAATAACTTCCAACAGCAATTGTTACATTGTGATTTTTTAAACGTTTTGCAAGTTCAAAATGTCTTGTTTCGGCGCCGCTAAATTCTGGGATACTCGCATAGTGGTTTAATATTAGAATATTCATTCTATCACATCCTCTTTAAAGATCAAAAGCTTCAACGTGGTAGTTTTCCTTGATAGTTACAACGTAAAATCTAATTTCTTTTTCAAATGCGGCATTTACAAAAACAGTATGGTCATTTTCAAATTTCCCAAAGGATTCATGAATATGCCCAAAACAGTGAAGGATAGGTTTTTTCCACGAAACAAAATTTTTAATAGCAATACTTCCAAAGTTTTTCCCACGTGCATTATCTAGTATTCCATGAGGTGGAGCATGCGTTATAAAAATGAAAGGTTCTTCTGTATCAACCTCTCTTAAATCTTCCCATATGGTTTCTTCTGATACCTCTCTGTATGTTCCAAAACTTGTTGGAGGAACTTTGTCGTAAGCAAAAATATTTAATCCGTTTAATTTCATTTTTCCCCTTAGCATTCTTTCTCCATTGTAATCAAAAAGATCATCGTTTCCCAAAATAAAATATCCGTTGATTTCATCCATAAGGGGTAAAAATACATTTTCAAACCATTCTTTCTGGACTTTTTTTCTGTCTTCTCCGTAATTAATAATTTTGGGTGTTATGTCACCACAAACTATTGTTAAGTCAAAACATTTCCCGATTATCTTTAATTTTTTCACGGCTATATATGAGCCGTGTATATCTGCTGTGAGAAGTATATTCATAATATCCCCTCTTTTGTAATATATCTCTTTAGATGTATTGCTATTAACTTTGATTATCAAAAAGAATTTTTAAAATGTCTTTTCTTGAATTTCCAGTACCATATATATCTTTGGGGTAAATTGTTTTTGTTTCTTCAAATGTTTTTTCATACAAGTTATTTTCGTTTGCAAGTTTGTTCCAGCCAAATTCTACTAACTCTCGCCATCCTGTATCAGGCATTAAGACTATTGCTTGCTTTTTTGCAAAATAAGCTTCTTTCTGCAATCCTCCACTGTCGGTTATTATTTTCCATGAATTTTTTACTAGACCCATTAAATTTAGATAATCTAACGGTTGGATAATTGTTATATTTTCTAAATAATTTTCAAGACCAAACTCGACAATTCTTTTTTTTGTCCGCGGATGTATAGGAAAGATTATTTGTCTTTCTTTTGCTATTTTGTTTAAACTTTCAAGTATTTTTTTTAGTTTTTCTCTGTTATCAACATTAAAATCTCTGTGAAGTGTTAAAACAATGAATTCGCTTTCTTTTAGTTTCAGTTCGTTAAGTATTTCGTCTTTAAATTTTGGTTCCATTATTTTGTACAAATCGTACATAATATCCCCAACAAAATGAACACCGTTTGTTATGTTTTCTTTTTTTAAATTTTCAACTGCAAGCTTACTTGAGCAAAATAAGTATTTCGATATTCTATCGGTCAATACTCTATTGATTTCTTCAGGCATATCCTTTGGCTCTTGTCTTATACCTGCTTCAATATGTGCTATAGGTATTTTTAATTTTGCACCTACTATTGCTCCTGCAAGTGTAGTATTAGTATCTCCATAAACAAGGATAACGTCTGGTTTTTCATTGATAACCACTTTTTCAAATTCAATCATTATTTTTCCCGTCATTTTTCCATGATTTCCAGAACCTACATTTAAGTAATAATCTGGATTTTTAATATCTAATTCTTTAAAAAAAACATCTGACATATTAAAATCATAATGTTGTCCAGAGTGAACTAGTATTTCCTTTATTTTATACTTTTTCAATTCTTTGTGTATAATTGCTTCTTTTATAAACTGTGGTCTTGCTCCAACTAATGAGATTATTTTCATAGCAATTCTCCTTTCTACTGTGCTAGAAAAATTATATCATATCTTTATTTTCGGTTTAAAAAGAGGACTTTAAGAGAAGAAAAGATACCGGTAAATATGAGTAAAGAAGTATGCAAAATCTTAAAGAGATGCAAATAAAATATAAGTCTATGTACAGAGAAGATATGGAAAAGAAAAAGCATAAAATTTTTAAACAACAAACGAGAATTTGAACTATCCTATTTTATAGTTTTATTTCTTCCTTGTTTTTTGGCTTTGTATAGCTTATTATCTGTTTCATTTAAAAGCTCTTTAATTGTGTTGTATTCGTTTATATTTCCCACACCTATACTTATTGTAAGTTTAATGTTTTCCGGAAATTCCGTATTTTCCACTTTTTTTCTCAATTTTTCTGCTATGTTATAAGCGTCTTGTAAGTCTGTTTCTGGAAGAATTATTAAAAATTCCTCTCCTCCCCATCTAGATGGTATATCGGTTTTTCTTAATGTATTTTTGAATATATTTGCGAGTTTTTTTAACACTTTATCTCCAACAAGGTGACCATATGTATCGTTGATATTCTTAAATTTATCTATATCTATCAAAAGAATAGAAAAAGTTTTTCCATATTTTTGGAAATTATAGTATACTCTATTTAATTCTTCGTCTGTTTTATGTCTATTATACAACCCTGTTAGTTTGTCCTTAATTGATAATTCTTTAAGTTTTTCGTTTAGCTGTGAAAGTTCTATATTTTTCTTGTAAAGTTCAGTTTGTGTTATTTTTTCAATTTCGTTTGCGATAATTCCTATTTCGTTATTTGGATAATCTGTTTTTTTTAGTTTTCTATTATTTGTTATATTAATAACGTTTTCTTTTAAAGAGATAAGTGGATTGATAATCTTTTTTCTTGCAATAGAGCTTATCCACATTCCCATAAATATAGATGTTATTATTACAAAAGAAAATGCAAAAAGAATTTTTAAGAAAATTTTTAAGAGAATTTCCCTTTTATCAACAGCAGTAACAACAATCCAACCTACAGTTGGAAGGTTTGTGTAATAGGCTATTTTATTTTGGTTTTTGAATTTATATTCGAATTTTCCAAATGCATATGAGAATTTTATGTCCGTATTCGTTAAATCATTAAACTTTTTAAAAAGAAGAGATTTTTTTGGATGGAAAATAATTATCCCATCTTTAATTATATAGCTGTACAGACTTTTGAAATTTTCGTCTTTTTTATTTATAAGTTGATTTATTTTGTCTAACTTGGTATCTATTGATATTACTCCGGAGATCTTTTCGTTGTGATATAACGCTTTACTAATGGATATCAACCATTCACCTGTTTTTATCTCTTTATACGGTACCCCTTTTGAAGTATTTGGAGCGTTGATAACAGCTTCCACATACCAAGGTCTTATTCTTGGATCAAATCCTATAGGTGGAGTATAACCATTTATGATTAGACTGCCGTCTGAATAACCAGAATATATGTAATTTATATTCTTATCTTCTTCTTGTACTTTTTTGTATAAATATTGTACCTTTTTTTTAGATATATCGTCTTTTGGATATTTTATTTCATCAATTTCACTCAATGTATTTAATAAAATTAAAAATTTTTGGAAATAACCTTCAATGTAATTTGAAATTGCACTATTTTTTTGCATTATTATTCTCTTTGTATAGGAAAATTCCGAATCAAATAGAATGATGACAATGAATATTCCAAAAATTAATGTTATAATAATGCTTAAAATAACGGAAAAAAAGAAAAAATCCCTTTTTATACTTTTCGACATTTTTATCCCCTTTATATAAATTTTTTCTAATTATATCATCCTTTAACAGAGCCTGCAAGTAAACCACGGATAAAATATTTTCCTAGTAATACGTATATTATTATGGTAGGAAGTGCCGTGATTATTGCACCGGCCATTTGCACATTCCATTCTACTACTTGACTTCCAGCTAAGTTAACTAATGCTACGGTAATAGGTTGCTTTGCGGGATTGCTTGTGACTGTTACCGCAAAGAGGAATTCATTCCATATGTTGGTAAATTGCCAGATTATTACTACAACAAATGCGGGAATTGAAATGGGAAAAAGTACTTTTGAATAAGTTTTAAAAAATCCTGCACCGTCCATGTATGCAGCTTCTACTAGTTCGTTTGGGACTTCGCTGTAATAATTTCTAAATATTAATGTAGTAATGGGAATACCGTATACTATGTGGACTATTATAAGTCCTGTAATTGTTCCATAGAGATTGATTTTTTGCAAGAAACGAATTAGAGGAAATAACACGCTTTGATATGGAATAAACATTCCAAATAATATAAGTGCAAATACTATATTTGCCCCTTTAAATCTAACTTTTGAAAATACATATCCATTTATCGAACCGATAAACGCGGATATTATAGTTGCAGGTATAGTAAGATAGAAACTGTTTTTTAAATTAGGTAACAACTTTTGAAAAGCCTTTATTATTCCGCTTAATGACCAATGTCGCGGCAATTTCCACATATCGGAAATGCCTATTTCATTAAGTGGTTTAAATGTAGTGGCAAGTAGAACGTAAAGTGGTGTTATTATGTAAATTGCGATAATTACTAGGAAAAAATATGAGAAGAACTTTTTCATCTTTTTTCACCTCGCAAGTTTGTAGCAAGGTATGGAATAATAACCAGTGCTACAAATAAGAGCATTATTATTGCTATTGCAGAGCCCAATGCGTATCGGTTACTTCTAAACGTAAGTTCAAACATATAAATTGCAGGAACGTCTGTGACAAAATTAGGGCCACTTCCTGTCATGGCAAACACTAGATCAAATATTTTAAGGGATATATGTCCAAGAATAATAAAAGCACTGAGTGTAATTGGTGTTAAAAGAGGCATTTTAACTTTCCAGAAGATTTTCCACTCTGATGCACCATCTACCTTTGCAGCTTCTATAATATCGTTTGGAATACCTCTTAATCCAGCAAGGTACAGGGCCATTGTATACCCAGAAAGTTGCCACATTGCAGCTATTATCACTGGAATTAATGCAACGTTAAATTTACCTATAGTTTGAGTACTTGTATACCATCCCCACATTAATTTATTGAGGCCCAATTTGTGTAAGAGAAGATTTAACCCTTGGGGATTTGAGGGGATGTTTCCCGGTGCAAAAATCCAACTCCAAACTGTTCCGGTAACAACAAATGAAATAGCCATTGGAAATAAAAATAAATTTTGGAACAATCTAGAACCTTTAAGTCCTTTATCTACCAGTATGGCCATGATTATACCAAGACTTATTGTACCAAAGAGAAAAAATATTGTAAAAAACAGTGTATTCCATAAATCCGTTTGAAACCTGCTATCTTGAAATAGTCTTATGTAATTTCTAAGTCCTACAAATTTGTATTTAGCTCTTAATAGTGCGGAAAAACTATTCCAATTTGAAAAAGAAGTTCTAGCAGTCCAACTAATAAAGCCATATACGAAAATCGCTATGGCGATAATAGAAGGCAAAATAACAAAAATGCCAATTAGTAAGTTTTTCTTTTTCACGACTTTCACCTCGAAAAAGCGGGGCTTTATGCCCCGTTAATCTGTTACGTATCCATTATCTTCTGCTATCCACAAAATTTCTTTAAAGGTTTTTTCGACATTTTGCTTGGTTACAAAGATATTAATAGCATCCATTAATGCTGTTACGAAAGCCTCAGGAGCAGCAGAACCATGAATAATGGAAGGTGTAATTGCCTTTGTTGAAAAATCGTCCATAGACCATTTTAGATAAACATCGTATTTTGATTTATCTGCATCAATTCTTGCTGGGATAGAGCCTTTAATAGGATTGAAAGTATCTTGTGCTTCAACGGATGCGAGTAATTTTATCCATTTAATTGCATTTTCTCTGTGTGGTGCATTTTTTGGAAGACCAAATGTGTCGGAGACGAGCATAAATGCATTTTGAGTGCCCGGAAGTGCAAACCATCCAAAATCCTCACCTGGTTTCCAATTCAATGTTTTAAGATAGCCTTCGGCCCAGTCTCCCATCATATTACAGAAAGCTTTTCCTTCAAAGAGCATCCTTGTGGCGTCTTGCCATGTTAACGCGGAGTGATCTGAATTTACGTATTTTAGTACGTCTTTAAATATTAACAAGGCTTGTTTTATGTCTGGATCGTTGAATGATGCTTTTCCCTTCCACAAGTTATTGTACTTTTCAGGACCAAGTTGTGATAACATAATACTTTCGAATAAGTGAAGGGACGTCCATTTGTTCTTATCTCCCAATGAGATTCCAACGTAGCCCATTTTTTGCGCTTTGTCAAGATATGACAAGAATTCAGGCCAGGTTGTAGGTGCTTTTTTCATACCGATTTTTTTGGCAATTTCTTTGTTGTAAAATACAACATTTGCTCTGTGGACATTTACTGGAACAGAATATATTTCTCCTTTGTAGCTTACAATGTCTATTAAATCTTTTGGGAATTTGTCGTATGCGCCTATCTCCTTTAAAATCCAAGTTATTGGTTCCATAAGACCTGGAATTACATATGTATCCGTAAGTTCCATGCCGGCATGTACTTGGAAAGAATCAGGAGGGTTTTTACCGAGCATTCTCGTTTTAAGAACTGCTTTTGCATTTGTACCAGCGCCCCCTGCAACTGCAGCGTTTATTATTTTTACATCTGGGTAATATTTGTGGAAAAGGTCAAATAAAGCCTGTAACCCTTCAGCTTCTCCTCCGCCTGTCCACCAGCTAAATACTTCTAAGATATTTTCTTGTGAAAATACACTTAAAGATAATAGAATCGATAAAAATAATATAACAAATTTTTTCATACTTCCACCTCCTTTTTGGTATCTTAAGTTTATTTTAACATTCAATGTCAAAAAGTAATTCTGGTGTAAAAAGAAGAATTTGTTTAATTTTTGGTATTAATTGAATATAGTTAGTGGTATTTAGTAAAAATAATTTTATGGTAAAATAATGTAAAGGAGGGATATTGTGGCTTTCATATTTTTTAATATTTTTGTGGCGGCGCTAATTGCCACATCTATAGCTCCTTTGATGCCGATATTTCAGGAAAAATTCGGTATCTCCATTTTTTTGTCGTCGTTTATTCCAGTTTTAAATACAATTGGAAGTATTACTTTTTCGTTTGTTTCGTCTTTTTTAATAAATAAAATCGGTATAAAAAGGTTAAATATAATATCTTACGGTTTTGTTTTCTTTTCTTTGATTTCGTTGGCTTTTTTTAAAAGTTTGGAAATGTCTTTATTTTCATTTTTTTTGCTTGGGGCGGGAAATTCTATTTTATTTACAACTTCTACTACTCTTTTAACACATTTGGAAAATCCAAAATTTGGTTTTCTACATGGTTTTTTTGGACTTGGTGGAATACTTTCGCCTATTATAATTTCAATGTTATTAAGCTTTAATATTTCATATCGTTTCTTGTACATATTGTATTCTTTACTTGTTATTTTATTATTTATTTGGAATTTTCTTAAAGAAATCCCCTTTTTACAAAAGGAAACTACAGTAACTAAGACAATTTTTAAACCTATATTTTTGATTTCTATATTATCTTTTTTGGTTTATGCGGGTAGCGAGATAAGTACGGTAACATGGGCATCTAACTTGTTTTTAAGTTTTGGATATTCGAAAGAAAAAGCATCGTTATTTTTAGGGGTATTTTGGTTTTTGTTTACGCTATCAAGATTTATGATGGAATTTTTTCTGAAACTATTTAATGAGAGGAAATTGATTTCCTTGTTTTCCGTTTTTTCTGCGCTTTTTCTTTTATTTACGTTGTTGTTTAAAATGTACTTTTTCTTTTTCTTGTTTGGATTTTCAATGGGATGTATTTTTCCTCTTATACAGAGAAGGGCAAATATGAGCTTACAAAAAGAAGAAGTAGGTTTTTTAAATGGTGTTACATATGCCACAACGGGTATAGGTTCACTTTTATTTGTTTCATTAATGGGGTATATTTCAAACTATAGTATTAGTAGTATGTTTGTTTTACCTGTTTTTGGTCTTTTAGTTGTTGCTATAATACAGCTTAAGGGGTGATAAAAAGTGAAATTAGCCATAGTTTTTGGAACAAGACCTGAGGTTATAAAGGTAGCAACGGTTTACTTGAAGGCAAAAGAAATGGGAATAGATGTAAAGATGATTGCAACTGCGCAACATAGAGAAATGATGGATATGATGTTGGGTGTTTTTGGGATTTCCCCCGATTATGATATGAACATTATGAAAAAAAATCAATCTTTAAACAATATATCATCGGCTGTGTTTTTAAAGTTAGATGAAATAATACAAAAAGAAAGATTTGATTGGTTATTTGTTCAGGGAGATACCACCACCGCTATGACAAGTGCGCTTTGTGCATTTAATAGAGGGGTAAAGGTAGGTCATATTGAGGCGGGTTTAAGAAGTGGTAATTTAAAGGATCCGTTTCCAGAGGAAATGAATAGGCGTGTGATTGATCAAGTATCTGATTTAATGTTTGCACCTACAAAAATGTCGTATGAAAATTTAAAAAAAGAGGGACATGAGGGGAAAAGAATTGTAATTACGGGTAATACGGTGGTAGATGCACTATTTTACATAAGGGATAAGTTTGATCTAAAAGGTATTAGAGAAAGTATAGTAAAAGAAGAGGATTATATTCTTGTGACTCTACATAGAAGAGAAAATTGGGGAGAGAAAATGTCAAACATTTTGAAAGGGATAAAGAGATTTTCAAAGGAAACGGGTAAAAAAATAGTATTTCCCGTGCATTTAAATCCTAAAGTAAGAAAAGTAGTATTTGAAGAATTGGAAAGTTTTGAAAATGCCTTATTAATAGACCCTGTAAATTACGTTGAATTTTTAAGCCTCTTATCTGGGGCTGCAATTGTTGCATCTGACAGTGGTGGGGTACAAGAAGAGGCACCAAGTTTTGGGAAATTTGTGGTTGTTTGTAGAAATACAACTGAAAGACCAGAGCTTATAAGAGAAGGTTATGGAATATTGGCAGGAACATCTGAAGAGGGAGTGTATAAAGCGTTAATCAAAGGAATTGAAGAAAAATTAGATGGGAAGAATCCGTTTGGTGATGGAAAGGCATCTGAAAGAATAATATCTTACATTTTGGAGTGAAATTATGGATTTAAAAAGATTTATTTTAAATGGAGAATTTAAAAAAGTTGTAGAATTTTTGGAAAAAGGTGCAAAAAGTGCGAAAGATTTCAATACTTTGGGGTTTGCGTATTATAACCTTGGAAAAAGAAATAAGGCCATTTCAAACTTTAAAAGGGCACTCTATTTGGACCAAAATAACATAGATGCGCTTTTTAATCTTTCTGAAATATACATTCAACTTGGAAAATATGTTAAAGCAAAAGATTACGTGTTAATGCTTTTAAAAATGTATCCTACGTGGGATGTTTACGATATGTTATCGAATATTTATACGTTTGAAGGTTTTTTTGAGAGTGCATATGAGAGTTTAAAGAAAGCAATAGCGATAGCACCTCAAGAAAAAGCACATTCATTGAGAGAAAAGCTTGACTTATTAACGGAAAGAATGGAGAAAGTAAAATTGCAAAAAAAGCTTGCAATAGTGTGTGCAAAGGGATTTGATAATTTTATAGATGATATAGTACATAAATTATCTGATCAATATTGGGTGCAGCGTAGGGTAGTTAAAACTGAAAAAGAAATAAAAGATGCGATTAATTGGGCAGATATTGTATGGCTTGAATGGGCAAATGAAGTTGCTGTTATAGCTACAAATTATCCTGAAATTAAGGGGAAGCGTGTTGTTTTAAGACTTCATGGATATGAATCGTTGAGAATAGATTTTCTTTCAAAGATAAATTGGAATAATGTTAATGATTTGATATTTGTTGCGAAAAATGTTATGAAAACGGCTGTGGAAAACCAGCCAATTATACAAACTGTTCCGATTCACTTTGTCCCAAATGGGATAAACCTTGAAAAATACAAATACAAAGTACGTGAAAAAGGTTACAACATAGGTTTTCTTGGATTTTTCAACTATAAGAAGAATCCCATATTAGCTGTTCAGATTCTAAAGAAATTGGCGGATAAGGATAAAAAATATAAACTTTATTGGGCTGGTCAAATACAGGATGATAGGATGTGGAGGTATATAAATTATATATTGAAAAGGATGGGGATAATGGAAAATTTTGTTTTCGATGGATGGGTAGACGATACAGACGAATGGTTGGAAGATAAAGATGTGTTTCTTTCAACTAGCATACACGAAGGTTATGGTATAGCTATAATGGAGGCTATGGCCAAAGGTATAAAGCCTGTAATACACAATTTTTACATAGCAGAAGAATTTTACCCAAAAAAATACTTGTTTAATACAGTAGATGAGGCAGTGGATATGATAACAAATGGTGACTATACTTCAGATGAATATAGAAAGTTTATTGAGAAGTATTCTCTTGAAAATCAAATCCAAAAGATAAGATCGATTATACAAGGGAAATTAAGTTAAAATTCTTTTGATTTTTGCAGATTGCGTCATTTGTTGTGAAATTGTGATTATAATAATGATATAATTTATTCCAGGGGGAAAAGGTGTGGAGAAAATTATAATTGTTATTTCGATATTGTTAGTGTCAGCTATTTTGCTTTTTCCAAAAGAAAAAATTCTGGATTTTGACGGTGTTACACTAAGGGTTTTACCGTTTAATGCAATAATTGTGGAAAAAGATCTTTCAGTTGCAAAAAGGATTAAACAATTGTATGAAAAAGAAAAACTTTTCGTATTTGAGGGAAGTGTTGTATCTTTTCAAAAAAAGGAAAATGAGGCATTTTCTCAAGCAACGAATAAGGCAAGACAAGAACTTTCTGCATTTTTAGGTGCAAAGGTAAGTTCTGATGTGAACTTAAGGGAGAAAGTATCTGAAATAAGGGGAAAATTTGGATATTACCAAGATGCAAGCATTGTAGTTGATAATTTTGTTTCAAGTTCAAAGGTAATTGCAAGGTGGAAGATTCCACAGGGAAAAGGTATGTTTGAGTATCACGTATTAGTGCTTTATGATCCTGAGGCATTTGATACATTTATAAAACAGAGGGAACATGAGATAAATTTGTACTACGTAAAGCTTAATATAGAAAAAAGAAAAGTTACTAAGTTTTTAAAAATAGAGAATTTTGAAAAATTCAGGCAGGAATTTGAAAAGATAAAAAAAATAGGAAGTGTAATAGTAATAGAGATTTTGAATGGTAAAATAATTTCAAGGGAAAAAGATCATATTTTGCTTTTGATAAAAGATATAGGTTTAGAAGATGGAAAATATAGGATAATTTATCTAAAAAAGGAAAAAGAACTTACGTTGTTTATTTTTAAGGAGGCAAAAATGTGAAGTATCTTTATCCTGCTTTAATAGGTTACTTTTTAGGAGCGATCCCTTTCAGTTTTTTTATTGCAAAAATAAAGGGAATAGATATAAGGAAAACGGGAAGTGGAAATGTAGGAGGTACAAACGTATTGAGGAATGCAGGAGCATTTTACGGTGCACTTGCTTTCTTTTTTGATATATTTAAGGCGTATTTGGCGGTTATTTTAGTTGGAGATTTAGGTTTAAATTCCATGCTAATTGCTGGGGTTATGGCCGTTTTCGGACATTGTTATTCTGTCTTTTTGAAATTTAGAGGTGGCAAAGGTGTGGCAAGTACATTTGGAGTGTTTTTGGCAATTTATCCATGGAGTGGACTTGTATTTTTTGTTTTTTGGCTTTTGATTGTTTCTATAACAAAATACGTTTCTCTTGCGTCTATGGTTGGTTTAACATGTGGTGCGCTTTTTACTTGGATTATGGGAAAAGACTTTTGGCCTATTTTTTTAGCACTTTCCCTCTTTTCTATATTAAGACATAGGGGAAATATTGAAAGATTAATAAAGGGAAATGAAAGAAAAACCGATGTAGTTGGATATTTCTTTGGGAAGGTGAAGAAAAATTGAAGAAAATAATTGTTGCTTTTTTAATCTTAACAGTTTCTTGTTTTGCTATATTAACCGAAGAGCAAAGTAGGCAATTTTTAAGTGAAGCCATAAAGTTATGGGGAAAAGGTGATTTTCAATCTGCAAGCAAGAAAATGGATGATGCCATTACGGGAAGTATTTCCGCCCGTGAAATCCCATGGTTTTGGTATTTTAAGGCGAAAGTTGATATTTACAATGACCGTGTAGATATTGCCAAAGAAAATTTAGAAACCTTGTTGACCTTTACCAATATAGAAGAAATAAGAGATTTGTACAATAAAATAAGCATATTTAACAACCCAGAAAGTGTAGAAATTAAGGGGTATAACTTTAAATTTGTTGAAGAGTACATGGGAAAAGAAGGATTAACCGAGTATTTTTACTCACCTGTTGGACTTGCCGTGTATGGAGAGATAATATACTTAATAGACAAAGAAAATAGGAGATTAATCAAGATAAAAAATGGAAATATAACAGATATTACAAAACTGAGTTTTATTCCAAAGAGTATAGCTACGGATAGTTTTGGAAATCTATATATATCATCAAATGATGCTATTTACAAAAATGGTGAACTTTTGTATTCTAATTTAAAAACTCCTGTTATTGCAGGTGTGGATAGAGCAGGAAGGATAATTGTTGTAGATGCAACAAAGATTTACGCATTTGGAGATAAAAAAACAGAAAAGATGTTACCTATTCCCACCATTACACTGGATTGTGAGATTAACTACGAAAATCTCTATATTTTAGATGCATATTCCGGCAAAATTTTGGTGTATGATTTGTATACATTTGAAAAGAAAGATGAAATACCTTTAAAAGAAAGGATATGGAGTTTTGAAGTTACCCCAGCAGGAAGGATAATATATTTTATTGGCAACAAGATTTACGTAGATGGAAGGCAATTTGAAGTTAACTCAACACCGATGTTTATAGAGTATTCTTATCCAAATCTCTTTGTTATTGATTGGAAAGAAGATGTTGTAAAGAGATATCTTTTAAAGGATGATTTACCGGTTTTTGTGAAGGTGGAAGACTTTGAAACTACAGATGCAACTTTAACTTTGAATGTTTCCGTTGAAGATTTTTTTGGGAATGATATATACCTTGCAAGTGAGTTTTTAAATTTATACGAAGAAGATGTAAGGGAATATATTGATATTAATGGAAAAACCATAACAAAGGATGCAACTAATATAGCATCGAAAAATCTTTTAACAGATAGATTCTTAGGAAAGACTTTATATGAAGATAAAAATTGGAAATATACAGGTGGTGCAAAAATAGCTTTTAAAAATAGGGGAAAATACGTATGGCAATTAACGTATAATTACGCGAAAATCTTTCCTATTCCGCTTGTTAGAGTGGCGGTTAAATTTGAAATATTTGGTAAAAAGTACAGTGATATAGTTATATATACGGAGGAGGTTATTGGTGAGGAAACTTCTAAAGGCAATTGAACTTACTAAGATGGGAAAACTAGATGAAGCAGAAAAGATTTATAAAGAACTTATTAAAGAAAATATACCAGAGGCGTACAATAATTTGGGGAATATATATAGAAAGAAAGGGTTAATTGCAAGGGCTATTGAATACTATCAAAAAGCAATTGATATAAAACCGGATTTTGCCGAGTGTTATTTTAATCTGGGGTGTGCGTATATGGAGATAGATAATTATTCCATGGCTATATTTAGCATGGAAAAGGCGGAAAAATTGGGATTTAAACAGTTTGATTTGGATGTACAACTTGCATTATGTTACTTAGCAGTTGGAAATAAGAAGCGGGCAAATCAAAGGATGGAAGATGAAAAGGTGAGGGAAGAAGTATTAAAGTATATCGAGGAGGGGTAAAATGGAAAATTTGCAATTTTATTTGAAACCCTTGTTTGAATATTGGTATTATTCGTTAATTTCCGGTGTGTTTTTACTCTTTGCTGCAAAATTTGTTGAAAAGATATCTATATCAGTGTTGGGTTTCTTACTGGGAATAAATATGATTTTCCCTGTGGTGGTGGAAAAAGTTCCGCAATTAAATGAAGTACTTTCAAATTATTATCAAATTGCCATGATAGTTGTTGGGATTATAACCGCTGCAGTTTTGTACGCGCTGTATAAGTCTATTACCTTTATATTTGGTTTTGGCATAGTGGGAATTTTGGGTTATTACCTTACAGATATTGTTTTAAAGTATTTGAATTTAAATATTAATTTTGATCCAACATATATTGCAATTGGAACAGGTTTGGTTTTTGGGATATTAGGGGGTATAGTTACCTACAAAAAAAGTTCTGAAGTAATTGGTATCCTCTCTGTTTTGATAGGTGCGGGAACTTTGGCAGTTGTAGCAATGAAATTTATTTCCCATGGAGATTTAACTACTCCACTTTATTCTTCTGTTTTTTTGGTGATTTTTTTGTTGTTAGTGGTTATTGGTTTTGTTGTAAATTTCAGAAAGAAAAAAGAGTAAAATTGGAGGTGGACCGTTTTGAAACTTTCTTTTGAATGGTTAAAGGATTTTGTAAAAATAGATAAATCTCCAGAAGAAGTTGCTGAAAGGTTGAGTTTGACGGGTACTAATGTTGAAGAAGTGATAATTCCTTTTGATGTAAGTGGAAAAGTTGTTGTGGGGAAAGTTATCGATGTAGAAAATCACCCTAATGCAGATAGGTTGATTGTGTGTAAAGTTGATGTGGGAACAGAGGTGAAAACTATTGTTACTGGTGATTTAACAGTTTCAAAAGGAAGTATTGTTCCAGTTGCACTTGAGGGGGCAAAGCTTGGTGAAATTACAATAAAACCTAGGAAAATGCGTGGAATTATGTCTGAAGGCATGATGTGCTCCCTTCAAGAATTAGGTCTTGAAGAAAATTCAAGTGGAGTGTATAAGTTTAAAGATGAAGTACCTGTTGGTACCGATGTTATTGAATACTTTGGCCTTAACGATAGGGTACTTGATATAGAGATTACACCAAATAGACCTGATTGTCTTAGTGTAAAGGGAATTGCAAGGGAATTATCCGCTATATACGATGTGGATTTGAACCTAAATACAAAGGTTTTTGATGGAGAGGAAGAATGTCCTGTTGAAATTTCCATTGAGAGTGAAGGATGTTTTAGGTACACAGCTAGAGTAATAAAAGGAATAAAGGTGAAAGAGAGTCCTCTGTGGCTACAAAAGAGATTAATTGCATCCGGACTTAGACCCATAAATAATATTGTGGATATTACAAATTATGTAATGATTGAAACGGGACATCCAATTCACGCATTTGATTTGAGAAATACTTCTAAGATAGTGGTTAAAGATGCAAAAGGAGATGAAGAAATATTACTACTCGATGGAAAAAAGTACAAACTTAAAGGCGGAGAGGTACTTATAACAAATGGGGAAAGAATTTTGGCGCTTGGTGGAGTTATGGGCGGAGAAGAATCAGGAGTTAAAGATGATACAACGGATATTTTGCTTGAAGTTGCTATGTTTGATCCTGTAAGAGTGAGAAAAACCTCAAAAGCACATGCAATTATGACAGATTCTTCATATCGTTTCGAAAGGGGAGTTGATCCAAACGATGCAGTAGATGTGATAAATAGGTTAACAGAACTTATTTTAGAGTTAGCAGGTGGAATACCTTCAAAGATAAAAGACGTGGTAAGGAGAAAAATTGAAAGAACGAATATCAATTTTGACTTTTCTATGACTGAAAAAGTAATAGGTGTAGATATACCAAAAGAAAGGCAAATAAAGATATTAAACAGATTGGGTTTTGAAGTCAAAGATAATACGGTGTTTGTACCTACGTTTAGGTATTTTGATGTTACACGCCCTATAGACCTTGTTGAGGAAATTTCCAGAATATACGGTATGGAAAATATCGAGGGTGAACCATTTAAGGTGACTGTAAATAGTGCCTCAAGGAATAAAATACAAGAACTCAGATATATGTTAAAAGAAACGTTGAAGGCAGAAGGTTTTTTAGAAGCTATGAACCTTTCATTTGTTTCTGATGATTGGAGTATAACGGGATACAAGGTGCGGATATCAAACCCAATTAACGAAGAGTTGAGTGTCATGCGACCTTCTTTGCTCAATGGACTTCTTGAATCACTGTCGTATAACTACAAAAGACAAAACAAAGATGTGAAGCTATTTGAAGTTGGTAGGGTATATATAGAGGAAAATGGGAAGCCAAGGGACATAGAAAAGGTGGCTGCAGTTGTTACAGGAAGGCTCAATAAAAGAGATTACACAGACCAACGAAGAGTTGATTTCTACACGTTTAAAGGTATGCTTGAGAACGTGTTGGACGAATTTAATGTTACTGCAAGCTTTGTACCGTGTGAAATTGAGGGATTTGTACCAACAAGGTGTGCAAGAGTTGTTATAGATGATAAAGATGTTGGAATAATTGGAATGTTTGATCCAGATTTTGTGAATCAACGCTTTGACGTGAAAGACGAAGTGTATGCGTTTGAACTTTCAACTGATTTTATATACGAAAAGTACGTGGAAGTTCCTGCGTACAAAGAAAGTGTACAATTTCCTTCAGTGAGAAGAGATGTATCACTCTTGGTGCCGGATAGTTTTATGCTTGGGAATATATTAGACAGTCTCTTTAAGTACAAATACGTTGAAGAGGTTGGTATTTCGGATATTTATAAAGGAAAAGGTGTTGAAGAGGGATATAAAAGTGTTACGGTGTATTGTGTGTTTAGAGCAAAGGATAGAACTTTAAAGGAAGAAGAAGTGAACAAAATTTGGGATAAACTTAAAAGGGATTTGGTGTATAAATATCCTTTAAAATTGAGATTTGAGGAGGTATGAAATGAGATCGGGATTTGTTGCACTTGCTGGAAAGCCTAACGTAGGTAAATCTTCTATTGTAAACGCCATTGTGGGTAAAAAAGTGCTCATAGTTTCAGACAAGCCACAGACTACGAGAAATAGGATAAATGTGATCCATACAACAAGTGATTATCAAGTAATATTTGTGGATACACCTGGTATCCACAAACCTTTGTACAGGTTGGGTGAATACATGGTTAAGGCTGCAGTAAGTGCACTTAAAGGTGTTGACCTTGTTTTAACCGTTGTTGATGCTAAACAGGGAATAAGAAAGCCAGAAGAATTTGTTTTTGATTATGTAAATCAGTCTAATACAAAGACTATTGGGGTTATAAATAAGATAGATCTTGTAGATGGTGAAAGAATAAAATTGTTGGAAAAAAAGATGGAAGATGGGTTAAAAAATTGTATTTCCATTGTAAAGACTTCCGCTGTCACAGGTGATGGAATAAAAAAACTTTTAGATTTAATAGTGGATAATCTACCAGAAGGGCCTCAATATTACCCAGAGGATATGATAACGGATAGGCCCCTTTCATTTATGGTTTCCGAGATTGTTAGGGAAAAAATTTTTCATTTGACGTACGAAGAAGTACCACATTCTGTTGCGGTTATTGTCGAAGAAATTAAGGAAAGGGAAAATGGGGTTTTGTACATCAGGGCGAATATTTATGTTGATAGGAAAAGTCAAAAGGGAATTATCATAGGAAATAAGGGGAATATGATAAAGAAAATAGGGCAAAATGCACGGCAAGAGATAGAATATTTAGTGGGTAATAAGGTATTTCTTGATTTGCATGTGAAAGTAAAAGAAAAATGGAGAGATAAAGATTTTATTATCTTGAACGAGATAGGAATGAAAGATGATTTAAGGGGGTGAGTATATGAACAATTTTGTGTTTTATAATCCGACAAAACTTGTTTTTGGAAAAAATACTGTTGAAAAAATAGGTGAGTATTTAAAGAAAGATAAAATAAAAAAGGTGTTGTTTTTAGCGGGAGGAGGATCTATAAAGAAAAATGGAGTATATGAAAAAGTTGCAAGGGCTTTATTTGAAAGTTCTATTGAGAAGGTAGAAGTTTGGGGAGTTAGACCTAATCCCGTATTGTCTAAGGTAAAAGAAGCATTAGAGGTGGCAAGAAGGGAAAAGGTAGATGCCATTCTTGCAGTTGGTGGAGGTAGTGTAATTGATAGTGCAAAGGCAGTTGCAGCCGGTGTAAATTATGATGGAGATGTGTGGGATTTTTACTCTGGAAAGACCAGGGTAAAAGAAGCAATACCGTTGTATACAATACTTACCCTTTCTGCCACAGGAACTGAAATGAACGGGAATAGTGTTGTAACTAACGAAGAAACACTTGAAAAATTTTCATTTAGTTCTATACATGTTTATCCAAAGGTATCAATAGTTGATCCAGAGGTACAATACACACTTCCACCTAATCAAACGGTAAATGGCGCAGTAGATGCTATAAGTCATGTTATGGAATACTACTTTGATGGTACGAAAAACACACAGTTGATAGATAGAGTAGATGAAGGGATTATAAAAACATTAGTTGAAACTACTGAAATTTTACTTGCAAATCCAAAAGACTATGAAGCGCGTGCTAATTTTGCACTTTCGACTACTTTAGCACTAAATGGTATATCTGGTATGGGACATAGTGGTGGAGATTGGTCATCACATGCTATAGAGCACGCTTTAAGTGCACTTAATCCAGAGGTTGCACATGGTGCAGGTCTTGCAGTGGTCTTTCCCGCATGGCTTACTTACGTTAAGGATTTGATTTCGGATAAACTGGTGAGGTTTGGAATGGAGATATTTGGAAGAGAAGATGGTATTAGCGCACTTAAGGGATGGTACAAAAAAATTGGTGCTCCCACTACCTTGAGAGAGTTAGGATTTGAAAGAGAAGATATAGATAAGTTGGTGGATATAGCATCAAAGATGACACCTATGGGAAGGTTAAAAAAATTGGTAAAGGAAGATGTAAGGAAGATATTGGAAATTGCATTCTAGTTCCAGCACACGCTGGAACTTTTTTATATGATATAATTATGTTAGCAATTTTTAGAGGGGGTATACGATGAAGGTCTTATACGCACAATCAGGTGGGGTAACAAGTGTAATCAACGCGTCCGCATATGGGGTATTAGACGAGGCACAAAAAGCAGGGCTTGAAGTATACGTGGGAATCCATGGTATATCAGGTGTTTTAAGAGAAAATCTATTAAAAATTAATGGAAAAGATATAGAAGGGTTAAAATACACACCTTCTGCGGCTTTTGGATCGTGTAGAAGAAAGTTGAAAACACAAGAAGATATAAATAAACTCTTTGAGATATTTGAAAAGTATGAAATAGAATATTTCTTTTATAACGGTGGTAATGATTCAATGGACACTGCATGGAAGTTGTATACGGAGGCAAAAAAGAGAAATATACCATTAAAGGTCATTGGTGTGCCAAAAACAGTAGACAATGATTTACCGCATACGGATCATTGTCCAGGATATGGTTCTGCGGCAAAGTATATAGCTACTGCCGTTATGGAAGCTACACTTGATTTGAGGAGTATGTATGTGGATTCAACTAGGGTATTTGTAATGGAAATTATGGGTAGACACGCAGGGTGGCTTTCTGCTGCGGCAGGGCTTGGATGGTTAAACGGTATAGGTGCAGATTTAATATTATTTCCTGAAGTACCCTTTAACAAGGAAAAGTTTTTGGAGAGGGTAGATGAGAGTATTAGAAGAAAAGGATATTGTTCAATAGCCGTTTCAGAGGGAATTAAGTATCCAGATGGTTTTTTTGTAGCGGATATGGGCTATACAGATAGTTTTGGTAATAGACAATTAGGTGGTGTGGGGTTTACAATTGCAGGGATGATAAGGTCAGAACTTTCACTTAAGACGCATGTTGCAATACCAGATTATCTACAAAGGAGTGGTAGACATATTGCAAGTAAAACCGATGTAGATGAAGCAGAAGCAGTTGGAAGACAAGCTGTAAAACTTGCACTTGATGGAGTATCCGGGGTTATGGTTACAATAAACAGGGTGAGTAATTCACCGTATAAAGTGGAATATGGTACAGTGGAATTAAATAAAGTTGCAGAGGTAACAAAATATCTTTCCGACGACTTTCACACGGATTTTGAAGTGACGGAAAAGTATATAGAATATGCAAAACCATTAATTGAAGGTGAATTGTTCCCAAAATTTAAGGATGGCCTGCCAGTTTATACCATTTTTAAGGAGGTAGAAGAGTAATCTTTTTTGTAGTTTTTTCGATTTTTCAGGTCATTTTTTCATTTTTTTTGTATTTATTGAAAAAGGCAAAATTTTTGCCATTTTTGATACCTATTTCTTCTATTTTCCTACTTTTTGAAAGATTTGATATTGTACTCTCCGGATACGGGGGAGTACATTTAATTTTTGATTCAAATTCATTTTATTTTTTGCTTACCAATATCTCTTGTAGTATTATTGTGTCTTACTTTCTCTACCAAAATGGCAATGAGCATGTGTATTTTTTCTTTTCACTCTTGCATACAATTTTGAATTTACTCTTTATCTCAAATGACCTGTTTAACATATACGTTATACTTGAAACTTCAACTTTGTTAATTACATTACTTATTCTTTCGAGTGAAAAATTTGATCAGAAGATAACGGCTATTAAATACATCTTTGCAAGTTCACTTGCAATGAGTTTTTATTTAATAGGAATAGGGATGCACTATTATTCAACTGGAAGTTTTGATATTTCAAATGTAGATGGACTTTCCGGGTACTTGATGAAATTTTCACTTCTTGCAAAGGGAGGTTTTTTTCTATTTGGGCTTTGGCTTCCAGAAGTACATTCAAATTCAGAGCCTGAAATTTCCGCAATGCTTTCAAGCGTGTATACACAATCGGTATTATTTCCACTTTTGAGAATAGGCTTAGATGACCTTTTTTTATTTGGAATATTGGCTTTTTTTTACGGAGTGTTTTTTTCCATTATTTCAAAAGATTTAAAAAAAGTTCTTGCTTACAGTTCTATGTCTCAGCTGGGATTAATGGTGCTCAATCCTCTTTTTACACCTGTTTATGTGCTTTATCATGGTATATCAAAGAGTATTTTGTTTCTGAGTACAAGGTATGTTAAAAGAGATTTATCCGAAAAAAGGGAAGTTTCCGTTTTTTTGTTTTTGGCTTTATTAATTTCTTTATTATCTATCTCTGGTTTTTCATTTACCGCTTTAGGATATGTTAAATCAAAGCTTTTTGTGGAAAATTTTAAATATTTTAAATATATTGTAAGTTTTCTTAGCGCTGTTTATGCGGGGAAAGTTTTAAAGCTAAGGGTTGTATTCTCAAAAAGGCATATACTTTTGTTTTTATTTTCGATTTTTTTGATTTATCCATATTTTAACGTTATTTCATCTCTATTTGTACTTTTAGGGTTGATATTTGGATATTTTTTAAGGATTTATTTTGATTTTTCCATTACCACTGAATCCATTTTAACGTTTATGGTATTTTCAATTTCATTTTTTACTTTGCTTGGAGGAATGTTATGGTAGATTTTATAGCACCATTTTTGATCATATTTTTATCAATTTACGGTCTTTTGTTCAAAAAGCATATAATTTCAAAAATAATAGCGCTTGATGTGTTAAATACGGGAATTGTTTTCTTGTTTGTAGTTATTGCGTCAAAAATTGGGAATGCGCCTCCTTTAAAGGGTAGTGGAAATTACGTAGATCCATTTCCACAAGCGGTTATAATAACATCTATAGTTATTGGATTTGCCACAATTTCACTGCTTCTTTCAATTACCATGATTGTTGTAGAAAAGAAAAGAAAAAAGGATTTAAATGAAATTGAAAAATAGTAACGTGGATAACACGTTATTTTTTTCTTTTTATTTTTTGTGTATAATTTAAAGTGGAATTATTTCCAAAGGAGGTAGGATTTATGAAAAAATTTATATGTATTCTTTTGATTTTTTCCGTTTTGAGTTTTTCAGCAGTTTTAGTTAAAGATGGTAAGGTTGTATTTACTTTTAAAGAGGCAGTAGATGCAAAAGTTGTATACCTTGCAGGAACTTTTAATAATTGGTCTTCAAGTTCCATTGCGATGGAAAAAGAGGATGGTATATGGAAGATTTCTTTAAAACTAGAGCCTGGTACGTATCAGTATAAATATGTAATTGATGGAAAGAATTGGAAGGAAGACCCAGAAGCACCGGGATATGTAGATGATGGATTTGGAGGGAAAAATGGTATTTTTACTTTAGTTGAAAAGGATGGGAAATTAGTGATTTTAAAAGGTGAGGAAAAGAAAGAGAATAAAAAAGAGGTAAACAAGAATTTTGACCCAAAAAAGATGTTTGTAGATGATGAAGGATATGTAGTGATACGTTTTGAGTATAAAGGTGCAGATTATGTAACGATAGCGGGTAATTTTAATAATTGGAATGCAGAAGAGACCGAATGTTATGAAGTTGACGACGGTGTTTGGGAAGCCGTTTTAGAATTAAGTGAGGGAGATTATCAGTATAAATTTGTGGTAAATGGTACAAATTGGGTTACTGATCCCAATGCACCTGCCTTTGTAGATGACGGATTTGGTGGGAAAAATGGATTTTTCCAGGTTTATAAAAAAGATGGAAAATTAACGGTTGGATTAAAAGGAAAAAAGCCTCTCTATTGAGAGGCTTTTTTTTCACCTTTCATTTTATACATGAGATCATCTGCGGTTCTTATTGATTGTTTAAGGGAACCTTCAATATTTGTTATTCCCCATGAAAAAGTTGGTGAAAGTTCCGAGGATTTGTTAAATTCATTGTGAATTTTTTTGATGAGTTTTTCTGCTTCTTTTTTTGTGGAATTTTTTAAAATAATTAAAAATTCATCTCCCCCCATACGTACAAATATATCCGAAGATTTTAAGTTGCTTTTAATTATACTTGAAAGTTTTTTTAGTATTTCATCCCCTTTGTCATGCCCATATGTATCATTTATATATTTAAATTTGTTGAGATCTATAAATATCAATATATCGTTTTTTTCTAGTTTTATATTTCCTAAAAAACCCCTATTACATGCCCCTGTTAGGGGATCAATCAGGCTTCTTGCATATATTACATTTAATTCGTGAATCTTTTCTTTGTATTCTAGTATAATACTTGAGGCAAAGCTTAAAAATAACGATATAATTCCAAATGGTGAAAGCATTCTGAAGGGAAGATTAAAGAAAAGTACTATACTGTCAAATATAATTGTTATTGCAAAAAGGCTTGCGAACGTTACGTTTTGCGAGACGTATGACTTTACGATTTTGTACAAGATAAATATACCATTGAGTATTAATATAGGGGATATGAAAATCGTAAGAGTTTTTAATTGTTGGGGTGTGACTGTAAAGAGTGGTAATATACTTGCCAGAATATTTAAGTAGGAGAATCTTTTTGTATTTTTTTGTATTGTTGAAAAATTATATAAATCGATCCCGCGCATTAAAAACGTAAATGAGAGATAACCACAGGAGATAAATAATTTCCTAAGTGGATAAAAAAAGTGTTCGAAACTAATAACATCCAATAACCATATAATTGCCAAAAAACTAGAAAACGCAAAATATTTATACGCTTTTTGTCTAGTTATTCCGGTGTTTTTCGAAAGTAAATACAAAAGAAAACCCAATGTTGAAATAAGACCAATTGAAATATTTAAAAAGTTGTCGGTTAGGAACTTCAAAATAGAATATTTCCATATTTCTGATTCGTTTATAAAAAAGAATTTTCCAAGACCTATTGAATAAACTCCTGAAATTTCCAAAGTAAGAACATCTACACCCTTTGGTATAGGTATCAAAAATGGAGTATACCACGTACGTCCAGATTTTCCAAGACCAAATGTAAATATTGGAAAATTGTTGTTTTTAATGGAAAAAGAAGAACCTTCTATGAATGGAAAAAATACGTATTTTGAATTTTTAGGTACGGGTATTTGAAAGGATATAGTTTTAGAGGTCTTTAGTATAATAACTTTTGGTAAAGTTGTATTATTTATTCTAGAAACTTCAATGCCTTTTGGATTGCCAAGAGAATAAAATATGTAAAACAAGGTTAAAAAGATAAAAAGAGTATATAGAAAGTACTTTAAATAAAATTTAATCATTTAAATCCCTCCAAAAGTATTTTAGCATAATTTGACACATTTTTTTAGATGTAATATAATATAAGGTAGAATAACGGGGTGTAGCGCAGTTGGCTAGCGCGCTTGCATGGGGCGCAAGAGGTCGCTGGTTCAAGTCCAGTCACCCCGACCAGTTGGCCGGTTTTACCGGCCATTTTTTAAATATTCAATACTGCAGGTTAAGGGAATTCGGTGAAAATCCGAAGCTGCCCAGCAACCGTAACCGGGGACGAAATCTGCAAATGCCACTGGGTAAAACCTGGGAAGGCGCAGAAAGTAGGATGATCCGGAAGCCGGGAGACCTACCTGTAGTAAATGATATTTCCCCATTGCTAGGGCAATGTGGGAAAAATTTGTTTTATTTTGGGGGGATAAAGGGTGGTTATTTTAGTAACTGGTGGGGTTAAGTCTGGAAAAAGTAGTTTTGCGCTTGACCTCTCAAGACGTTACAAGAAAAAAGCATTTATTGCAACAGGGGTTCCTTTTGATGAAGAGATGAGAAATAGGATAAACCGTCATAAAAGCGAAAGAAAAGGCTTTGACACCTTTGAAGAGCCTGTTGAAGTAGATAAAGTAATTGAAGGTTTAAATGGAAAATATGAATTTGCTATTTTAGATTGTATTACCACGTATCTTGGAAATCTTTACTATTACAAGAAAGATATAGAAAATTATTTAGAAAAATTTTTAAAAAGTATTAAAAAAGTTGATTATACATTGGTTTGTGTAACGAATGAGGTGGGGTGGGGAATAATTCCAGAAAACAAACAAGTAAGAGAATATGTAGAAAGACTAGGACTTTTAAATAAAGATATTGCAAAAATAGCGCAAAAAGTCTATTTGATGGTATCGGGGATAGGGGTGGAATTAAAGTGAAGTTAGGAACTACTTCTTGGCTTTTTCCGGGTACTTATCTTGAAAATGTAAAAGTTATAGCAGATAAGGTGGATTTTGTGGAATTTTTGGTGTTTAGCTGGGATACAAATACAAAGAATATTTTTTTAAACGAAATAGAAGATTTAAAGGAAATAGCAGAAGAATTTAATCTGGAGTATAACGTTCACTTACCAACAGATTGTATTTTTAACGTTGAAAAAGCCTTTTATTTTTTTGAAAATAGTAGATTGGAAATTTCAAATTACATCGTACATCCGTTAGATGGTATAGAGGTGTTTCTAGAAAAATCTGAGAAGATATTAGTTGAAAATTTGAAAGAAGATATTTTTTTACACGATAGGACAGTTTTTGACATAGGACATCATTTGCTTGGGACAAAGGTTACGGAGAATTTTTTAAAAAATTCAATAGAATACCATGTCATGGGTGTTTCAAATGGAAAAGACCATCTTAAATTGGACAAAGATACTTTGGAAGTAGTAAGGAAAAAGTTGAAATATTCACCAAATTTAGAGTATGTGTGTTTTGAAGTGTTTGACTTAAGAGATTTTTTGTATTCACTAACTCTTTGGAGGGATAGTTTTGATTTATGATTTTTTACTTTCGTTGGCGTTTATATCTAGGATTCCAATTAAAGTTAGATATTCTGAAAAGAGAATAAAAAACATTCCCGGGTATTTCCCACTTGTGGGATATATTCCCGGGATTATTTTTTTCTTAGGGGGTTATTTTGAAAATTTTTTTGTTAAAATAATTTTCTTAATTTTGGGATATTATTTTTTTGATCTCTTTCATTTTGATGGATTTTTGGATACAATAGATGGCTTTTTGAATCAATCAAATAAGGAGAAGCGACTTGAAATAATGTCTAAAGGAGACGTTGGAGCTTTTGCCGTGTTTTTTGGGGCATTGTATATTGTTATATTTTGGAACATGTATTTTACACTTTCACCAACTTTCTTTTTTTACTCTTCGGTGTTTGGAAGGTATGCTATGGTTTCGTTGATGGCGTTTTCAAAACCTGCCAAAGAAAAAGGACTTGGTGCTATATTTTATCCATTTGAAAGGAAAAATTTAATTTATTCAACCGTGTTTTTAACGCCTTTACTGTTTAACATAAAATGCTTTGTTATGTCTTTTTTTATTACTCTTTTATTTTCCTATTTTATGAGTATTATATCTAAAAAAAAGATAGGTGGTATTACAGGGGATGTTTTGGGGGCAACTTGTCTTATAACAAGTGAGTTACTCTTAGTGATTTTGGGGGTGATATAGTGATATTAATGATCCAGGGAACTGCTTCAAACGTTGGAAAATCTATTATTTCCACAGCTTTATGTAGATATTTTACAAAAAAAGGTTTAGATGTAGTGCCGTTTAAGGCGCAAAATATATCCTTAAACAGTGTGGTAAGTAAAGAAGAAGGAGAGATGGCAGTTGCTCAATATGTCCAAGCAGTTGCGTGTAATAAAAAGCCTAGTGTATTAATGAACCCCATACTTTTAAAGCCAGATGTAGAGGGTGTTCAATTGATAGTAAATGGGAAGCCAATAAAAAACGTGGAAAGTAAAAAGTATATGTATTCAGATAAAAAATGGATTTTAGATCAAGCATTAAAAGCATTGTACAAGTTGTTGGAAAAACATGAGTTGGTAATAATTGAAGGTTCTGGAAGTGCAGCTGAAATAAATATAAAGGATATTTCAAATATGGCGATTGCAAAGGCGGTAAATGCACCGGTAATTTTGATATCTAATATTGAAATGGGTGGTGCGTTTGCACAGATAGCAGGTGCTATGGTGTTATTTGGTAAGTTTGAAAAAAGCATTGTTAAGGGCTTTATTTTTAACAAGTTTAGAGGGGATAAATCTGTTCTTGGGGACTCTCCCAAAAAATTTGGTGAAAGGTTTAATTTAAAATATTTTGGAACAGTGGAGTACTTTAAACACTATCTTCCTGAAGAAGACCTGTTTTTTGAAAAAGAAGGAATTGGTGATTTAAAAGTAGATATTTTAAAACTTCCTCATATTTCAAATTCTTTTGAATTTGAGCCTTTATTTTTAAATACAAATGCAAAATTTGTTGAAAACATTCGTGAAGATGTGGATTTAGTGATAATTCCCGGAACAAAGTCAACTATCTTTGATTTAGAATGGATAAAACAAAGAAAAGATCAAATAAATGGAGCACTTTTAAATGGTGCCTTTTTACTTGGAATATGTGGGGGATATCAGATGTTGGGAAAAAAGATTGTATACAATGGTAAATGCTATGAGGGATTGGGATACTTAAACTTAAAAACAATTTTCTTAGAGACAAAAATTTTGAGGAATATAGTTGCAAAGGAAATGCTTTTTAATACGGATATAGAGGGCTTTGAAATTCACCATGGAAGAACAATATCGCATGAGAGTCCTTTTTTGTTATATGATAACGGAAAATTAGATGGAGCTATTAAGGGAAGGATATTTGGAGGCTATACACATAATTTGTTTAAAAATAAAGAATTTTTGAAAAAGTTTTTAAATTACATTAGAAAAAATAGAGGGTATAATACAAAAGATTTGTCATTGTTTACGCTTGAAGAAGAAATAGATAGGGTAAGTGATTACATAATAGGGCAGATAGACATAAAGGAGATAGAAAATGTTATTGGTCTTTAGTTTGTTGGTGGATTTAGTTTTAGGTGAGTTTCCAAGTATTATTCATCCAGTTATTTACATAGGGTTTTTAGGAAAAAGAGTAGAAAAGATGAAAAATTTTAGATTTTTTTGGGGAATGTTTTCTTTATTATTAGAGCTATTTTTTTGGTTTTTTGTTTGTAGATTAACTATGAAAGTTAGTGAATTTTTTGGTATATATTTTCTTTCGTCGACTTTTTCTATAAAGGCTTTGTATAGACATGTGGAACGGTGTAAAACAGACGATGAGAAGGTTTTAAAAAGACACGTATCTTTTATTGTCAGTAGAGATGTTTCAATGCTTAACAAAAATCAGCTGTACTCTGCTGCACTTGAAAGTCTTTCTGAAAATATTTCAGATAGCATAGTAGCACCGTTATTTTATTATTTGTTCTTTGGTATTTGTGGTGCACTAATTTATAGGGTAGTTAATACGTATGATGCACTTTTTGGATATAGAACAAAAAGATACGAATGGTTTGGAAAATTTGCGGCAAGGTGCGACGATATCTTAAACTTTATACCAGCAAGATTAACAGCCCTCCTTATTATTCCATTTAATTTTAAATCTATTTTATATCTAAAAAAATACAGAAAAATAAAAATAAATGCAATGTATCCCATGGCAGCTTTTGCCGGTGTGTTAAATTTGGGATTTGAAAAGGTGGGAGTTTACAAACTTGAAGGAAAAAAAGTGGAGAGGGAAGATATAGATAGAGGGTTAAAGTTGTATAAAAAGGTGGTATTTGTATGGATAATTTTAATAATGGTCATGGAGGTATTAAAGAAAAAGGTATATTAGATTTTTCAATTTCTGTTAATCCTTTGAGGTTGAGTTGGATAGAAAAACTTCCATTTGAAAACCTTTTTAGATATACATATATACAATGGATTGAAGAAAAGTTTTATAAACATTTTAATGGAGTTATTGTTGCTGGTGCGACTGAAGCATTTCACATAGTTGGATACCACATTTTGAATAATACGTATGTAATAATACCACGTCCAAACTATCTAGATTATTTTAAAGTTGCAAAATTTTCATCAAAATATATAGATAGTCCTTGGTATTTTGTAAAAAAGAAGTTGGATTTAAATATTTTGGAGAAAAGTATAAAGTGTGGAAAAAGAAAAAACAAAAAAGTTGCGGTGTTTTTAGGGAACCCAAACAATCCTACAGGTATTTATCAAGATCTGCATGAATTGATTGAATTGAATGAAGATGTGATTTTTATTGTCGATGAAGCATTTATTGATTTTGTTGGAAAGTTCGTGGATATAGATTATGAAAATGTTGTAAGAATAAGGACTTTTACAAAGTTTTTTGGAATACCAGGTATTAGGGTAGGATATGTGATTTCTAAAAAATTCGAGAATGTTTTCAAAAGGTATAGAATGGAGTGGGGAGTAGGTGGAATGGGATATACCTTTTTGGAAAAATTGTTGGATAATTTAAAAGATTTGAAGGATTTTACTTTAAAAACACATGAGTTTATAGACACTCAAAAGAAACTTTTTGAAGAATTTATGTATATTAAATCAGATGCAAATTATTTTTTGATTGATGTGAAAAATGTAGAAGAATTTTTAGATTTTTCACTTGAAAATAAAGTTTACGTTAGAGATGCAAGAAACTTTGGATTAAATTTGGTACGTGTTGGAATAAGAAATAAGGAAGATAATAAAGCGCTTTTAAATACTTTAAAGAAATGGAGGGATGTTTATGATTCACGTTTATACGGGAGATGGTAAGGGAAAGACAACTGCTGCTTTTGGACTTGCACTTAGGGCGGCATGTGCCGGAAAAAGGGTTTTTGTAGGTCAATTTGTAAAGGGGATGGAATATAGTGAATTAAAGGTACCAGAGTATATTCCAAATATAACGGTGGAACAATTTGGAAGAAATTGTTTTATTTTTAATAAGCCAACAAAAGAAGATATAGATGCAGCACAAAATGGATTTAAAAGGATAAAAGAAATAGTAAATGAATATGACGTGGTAATATTAGATGAGATAAATATTGCCATTTATTACAACTTAATTAGTATAGATGAGGTTTTAAAATTTTTAAAAGAAATAAAAGATGTAGAAATAGTGTTAACTGGTAGATATGCACCAAAGGAGTTTATTGATATAGCAGACCTTGTAACGGAAATGCGTGAGATAAAACATTATTACAAAAAAGGTATAAAGGCAAGAAAAGGAATAGAATTTTAATTGGAAATATTTCCATTAAAATTCAAGAAAATAACGGGTGTAAGTTATTTTATAAAATAATTTACATTTTTTTATTATAACGAACTTTTGTGGTATTATCTTAGAGGTTAATTTTCTTTAAAGGGGGTATTTTTGGATGAAAAAAGTTTTATGGGTATTGTTAGCTTTGGTTGGATTTTTATTTTTTGGTTGTATGAATTCTGTGGGGAAAAGTATACCTGATCCATTTAGTTATTTGCAAGGAAAAAGATTGGAAGATATCAGTAAAGTAACTGCAAAAGCTACAGGATATGCGGCTGTTTACGGTACTGTGAAGCTTCCAGATGGTACCTATGCACCTAATTTTTTGGTTAGTGACAAACTTTTAAAATCAAAAGGTGTGGAGTATGTTGAAGGAGAGTATGTGGTTTACACAGAAGGTAGCCTGAGTATTTTATCCAAAATGGGGATTTCTGTAGAAAGAACTTATGATGTTAGAGAAAATGGAAAACAAGGTCATATTTTGGTGATAAAAGCAGGCAAAATGCAGGTAGAAGCGTTAAAGAAAGTTTCCGGTGTAAAATATGTAGAGCCCAATTATATTTATAGAGCATACGCCGTTCCAAATGATACGTATTACAGTTATCAGTGGCATTATGATGCGATTAATCTTCCAAAGACTTGGGATGTTATAAAGAGCGCAAATGTGATTGTTGCAGTTGTAGATACAGGTGTAAGTTTTACACATCCAGATTTGCAAGGTATATTTGTACAAGGATATGATTTTGTGGATAATGACTCTGATCCAACGGATCCTGCACAAGATGTAAGTCATGGTACACATGTTACTGGTACAATTGCCGCTTTGAGTAATAATGGAAAAGGTGTAGCAGGCGTCAATTGGGGAGGATATGGAATTAAGATAATGCCCATAAGGGTATTGGGGGCAGATGGTTCTGGAACTCTTGATGCAGTTGCACAAGGTGTAAGATATGCAGCAGATCACGGTGCAAAGATAATCAATATGAGCCTTGGCGGAGGAGGAGATTCTCAAATTTTAAAAGATGCAATTCAGTATGCGTACGATAAAGGAGTTACAATTATTTGTGCGGCGGGCAACGAAAATGGACCAGTATCATATCCGGCAAAATATCCAGAGACAATAGCGGTAAGTGCAGTTAGATATGATCTTCAAAGGGCACCATACTCAAATTACGGCCCAGAAGTTGATGTTGCAGCACCGGGTGGAGATACAAGTGTAGATCAAAACGGTGATGGATATGCAGACGGAGTGTTAAGTACAACTTGGACACCAAACAACGGAGATACGTATATGTTCTTACAAGGAACATCAATGGCTGCCCCACATGTTGCAGGTGTTGCAGCATTGTTATACGCTTCAGGAAAGACCACGCCAGAGGAAATAAGATCCGCATTAAAAAATACGGCAAAGGATTTAGGACCAACTGGTGAGGATGATTACTATGGTGCAGGTTTGGTAGATGCATATGCTGCAATAAATTACAATGGAGGGGGAAGTGCGCCAAATCCGAATCCTCAACCATCTAATGTTGAAACAAAAGTTTTTGTGTTGAGGTATGATTTTTGGTCTGGACGATATTATGTGGTAAGTGAAATGGGAAATGTTTCAAATGGTCAATATACATTAAATTCTGTAACACCAGGATATTATTCATATGTATGTGCATGGAGAGATTACAACAACAACGGAACAATAGATACAGGAGATTACTTTGGATATAAAGGTGCATATACATTCTACAGTGATAGATCGTACATGATAGATCTACAAATGTCCGTAGAACAATAAAAGATGAAACCCCCGGTATATCCGGGGGATTTTTTAATTTAATGATAATTATTTTGGTTTTTTACCGTTTATAAATCTTACTTCGCCTTCACTTTTTAGAGGAATTGTTTTGTATTTCAAATTGTGGTGAGAAATTATCTTTCTCAGTGTCTTTGTTTTAGAGCGCATTACTATTGATTCTGTTATTGCTACATTTTTTGAATATTTAACACCTCTTAAAAGATCGCCATCTGTTACGCCTGTTGCCGCAAATATTACATTATCACTTTTTATTAAATCATCTGTTTTATACACTTTGTCAAGTTCATAGCCTTTTTCTGTTAATTCATTTCTTTCTTTTTCATCTATTGGCCATAATTTTATCTGAATTTCTCCGCCTAAGGACTTTAATGCAGCTGCCGCTAGAATGGCTTCAGGTGATCCACCTATTCCAATATATATATCCACATAACTTTCTGGGAGTGCAGTTGCAATTGCCGCTGCAATATCTCCGTCGCTTATTAGTTTTATTCTAGCACCTACTTTTCTTACTTCTTCAATTATTTCTCTATGTCTATCTCTGTTTAATATTACAACTGTAAGTTCGGAAATATCTATGTTTAAAATAGCCGCAGCGACCCTTAAATTTTCACGTATAGATGCGTTTATATCTAACTTTCCTGCAAGTTCTGGTCCAACGGCAAGTTTGTAAGAGTAAAACGTTGGCAGGTATTCAATTGCTCCTCTATCTGTTGCAGCCATGACACTTATTGCGTTGGGAAGTCCGTATGCAACTAACCTTGTTCCATCGACAGGATCAACAGCTATATCAAGCTCTGGTGTGTTTTCTTCCCAATTTCCCACTTGCTCTCCTATGTATAACATAGGAGCCTTGTCTTTTTCTCCTTCACCAATAACTACGACACCTTGCATATCTATGTAATCTAACATCCCTCTCATTGCATCACTAGCCATTTTGTCCACCATTTCTTTATTTCCTCTACCTAAATACCTGCTAGACATTAGTGCGGCTGCTTCTGTTACCCTTACCAACTCCAGTGTTATTTCCTTGGAAAGTCCCGACATTTTTACACCCCCACGTGTTTTATTTACAGGATAATTATAGCATTGCGTAAATGAAAAGTAAAATATTGTATACATATGGTTAATTATGTTTTTTTTAAATTTTTTTTTATAACCATTATTCAAGAGCCTTCATAGCCGTTTTGTAATCTATTTCGATCCAATCACCTTTTTTTAAGTTAAAATCATATAGATTTAGATTTCCTATTCTTATTCGTTCTATTTTTTTGTAAAAAAGACCTAAAGATTTTAGTATTAATTTTACTTCATGATATTTACCCTCTGTAATTATTATAGATATTAAATTGTTATCTATCTCTTTAATTATTGCAGGTTTAAAAGATCTGCCGTTTTTCAAGGTGATACCTTTTTTCGCCTTTTTTATCATTTCAACTGTAAGTATACCATTGATTTCCACAAGGTATTCTTTTTCTACGTTATATTTTGGTGAAATTACTTTGTGTGTAAATTCACCATCATTTGTTATTAATAGTAATCCTTCTACATCTTTATCAAGTCTTCCTGCAATATGAAGATTTTCAACGTAAGGATGTGTGATAAATTCGAATACGTTTCTTTCGTATTCGGATTTACTTGAAGTATATCCAGATGGTTTGTTAAATATTATATAAACTTTGTGGTATGGAGTTATTGTTTGGTCATTTACTTTTATTATATCGTTGTAATTTACCTTAAATTCTGGATTTTTGATTATTATTCCATTTACGGAAACTATTCCTGTTTTAATAAGTTTTTTTACATCTTTTCTAGAACCAACTTTTGCATTTGCCAAAAATTTATCTAGACGCATTTTTAATCGCCTCAATTACTTTTAGTACTCTATAATTTTCTTTCACATCGTGGACTCTTATTATCTCAACACCTTTTAGTGCACAATACGCCGTGATTGCGAGAGTGCCTTCCAAGCGTTCTTCAACTGGAAGATCAAGAATCATTCCTATCATGGATTTTCTACTTGCACCGATTAATAAAGGAAAGCCAAGTTTTTTAAATTCATCTAGATGTTTTAAAATTAGAAGGTTGTCTATAAGTCTTTTGCCAAAGCCAATACCTGGATCAATTATAATTTTTTGTATACCACGGTTTTGGGCAAATTTTATTCTTTCTTCAAAAAAAGAGTAAATTTCTTTTATGGTATCTTCATAATATGGATTTTTCTGCATATTTTTGGGAGTGCCTTTCATGTGCATTAGTATTACTGGACAGTTATATTTTTTTACAACACTAGCCATATTTTCGTCAAATCTAAGTGCACTTATATCGTTTACTATATCGGCACCAACTTTAAGACTTTCTTCTGCAACTTTTGATTTGTAGGTATCAACTGAAACAACTATATCAAAATTTTTCTTTATAAGTTCGATAGCTGGAACAACTCTATTCAGTTCTTCTTCTTCGGATACTTCTTCTGCACCCGGCCTTGTACTTTCACCACCTACATCGATTATTTTTGCCCCATTTTTGATCATATTATCCACTGTTTCTAGTAGTTTATCCTTGTTTATCCGACTTTTTGGGTAAAAAGAATCTGGTGTTACATTGATTATTCCCATGATTTTGGTTTCATTAAAATTCATTTTATCCCCTCCTTTTCTAATTTAATTATATAGAAAAATATTAATAGGTAAAGGATTATTTTGGGTTATAATAGGATAAAGAAGGAGGGGGTTATATGAGTTTATTTGATCTTGGTGATATTAAAACAGTTAAAATTTCACAACCGATATTTTTGAAAGGAAACAACGAAAAAGGTATTTTGTTAATCCATGGATTTACAGGAAGCCCACATGATATGACGTATCTTGCAAAGAGGTTGAATGAGGAAGGCTATACTGTTATGGTGCCACGTCTTCCTGGACATGGTACATCTTCTTTAGACTTTTTAGAAAGTAATTGGAGAGATTGGCTTAGAAGGTCTTTAGACAGTTATTTTGATTTAGCTGGTTTGTGTAAAGATGTGTATGTAGCAGGACTTTCCATGGGAGGAGTGTTAACTTTAGTTTTAGCAAGTATAGTTAATCCAAGAAAAGTTATTTCTATTGCAGGTGCTATTTTTACCATGGAAAAAAGAATAGCTTTAACACCTATAATTTCATTCTTTGCAAAAAAGGTTAAGAAAGAAGGGTACGGTGAAAAGTATGATAACGAGGATTTGAAATATTTGTCTAAGGAGTACTGGTCGTATAATTGGCCACTTCAAGCAAAACACTTGTATAAATTGATGAAAATAGCAAGGAAAAGATTGAAATTTATAAAATCGGATATACTTATACTGGCATCAGAAAAAGATCAAGTAGTACCTCTGAAGGCAGCTCATTATATTTACAAAAACGTTTCATCAGAACGAAGAAAATTGGAAGTATTTAAAGAATCAGGTCATGTGATGACGAATGATATTGAAAAGGAAAAGGTTGCGAAAACGATAATAAACTGGTTAAGAGGGTAGTGTTACCACCAACGATTTATGCGTTTCTTTTCTATTTTTAATTTTTTAAGTATAAATGCAGTCTCTATCTTTGCATTTTCGTATATTCTTTGAGTAGGTCTTCTTGCTATTATGTTGAGTACGTTAAACATAAATATAGTAGGTGAAACATATTTTTGTGTTCTTATAGTTGCAAATATAAATATAGCCATCATTCTTAGTATTCCTTCTATAACAAAGTATATTTGAATGCCAAATATGTGATAATTATTTATGTAAAAATTGTATTGATTAAATATTGAGGCAAAGTATCCGCCAAGTATAGAACCAATAAGTCCACCAAGTCCCCCAAAAAAACCAAAAACGGCAAAATACATGGGGGACATTCTTTTTGCCGTTTCCATTGGCAAAATTAACAATGATATATTTATAGCTGCCCATCCAACACCTGATATTATTGCATCAAGGGTCATTGCAAAAGGCCAATGTTGTTCATTCATTAATATCCAGATAATAGGAGTAACAGAGACAAACGAAAGTCCTAAAATCATAACGGTTTTATTCCCGTATTTATCACTTATCTTTCCCCAAACAAAGTAAAAAATCATGGAAATTAGAGTCATTGCAATGGTTGCATAACTTATGTAAGTCATGGATATTTTTAGATTTTTTAATTGGTGGTATGAGAAAAAGGGAGCGGTTAGTAAAAGGATAAAATTCCAGTACATGTTTGCAAAAGAAAGTTTCATAAAGTTTTTTTCTTTAAAAACTTCTTTTATTTCACTTAAAGTTCCCAAACTTTTTACGGGGGGGTCATCTACGGGAATTAAGGATAAAAGTGCAAGTAGATTTCCTATTAGAGTAATTAAAATAACGTATACAAAATTAAAAGGAGCAGATACGTTGTCTATTATGTATGAAAAAACGTAAAATATTATAAGTGTAGAAAAAGATATTAAAACACTTCTAATACCAAAATATTTCCCCCTTTTATTTGATGGGATTATATCTGAAACAAGTGAGGACCACGTGTTTCCCGCAAGGGATGTAAAAGCTTGAGAAATTGCAAAAATTGTTATTAATATTAAAGGGGATTTGCTATTTGTTAATATGGAGATTAGTACAACAATCCATAAAAATTTAAAGGAGTTGAAGACTGCAAGTAATTTTTTTCTGTATTTAAATTTTTCTATTATGTATGGCGTTACTATTTGGAGTAGTTGGAAGACCATGGGAAAAGCAGCTGTAATCCCAAGTAGAATTTCGTTAAATTTGAAATACAAAGCAAGTGCTGTAAATACAACACCTTGGGTAAGTAAAAAATAAAAGTTTGAAAATATACCTTCTAAAATTAAAAATTTTTCGTTTTTATTCAACCTTTTATAACCCCCAAAGGTACTAATTTGGCTACTTTTTTGGAAAGTCTTAATTTGTCCACTATTTCCACTACTTTATCTATATCTTTGTAAGCATTTGGTGCTTCTTCTATTATAGTTCTTTTGGATTTACTTTTTAATATTATACCCTTTCTTTCAAGATTTGAAAGTATATCGTTTAGTTTTAATTTTTTTAAGGCTTGCCTTCTACCCAGGATTCTTCCCGCTCCATGTGCAGTAGAAGAAAATGCAAAGTTTTCGTTTGTTCCTACTAGAATATACGAGAAAGTTCCCATGTCACCAGGGATTATGACTGGTTGACCTATATTTTCGTATTTTTCAGGTAATTCTTTTTGACCAGGGCCAAGAGCCCTGGTTGCGCCCTTTCTGTGGACTATAACTTTTTGACCATCGTGAATTTCAACTTTTGCTATATTGTGTACTACATCATATACCAAATATAGTTTTGAAATATCAGAAAAAGCCTTTCGAACAAGATGTGTGATTATTTGTCTGTTTGAGAATGCAAAATTTGCGGCACAGTTCATTGCAGAATAATACTTTTGACCGATTTCACTTTTAAATTGAGCATAGACAAGTTGTTTATCTGGAAGGTCGATATTTAGATTTCTCATTAGTTTAATGTAATCCGTTGCAACTTGATGACCAAATCCCCTGCTTCCCGTATGGATCATTACAGTGATTTGTCCTTCAAAAAGCCCTAATACATTTGCTATTTTTTTATCGTATATTTCTTCTACTTTTTGAATTTCGATAAAATGATTTCCAGAGCCTAAAGTACCTAACTCTTCTTTGCCTCTTTTGTAGGCAGTGTCTGATACATCTAGCATATTTGCGGGTAATAATGTGCCGTTGTCTTCTATAAAATTTAAGTCTTCTTCATAACCAAAACCTAGTTCGATAACTGCTTTTGTGCCATTTTCTATTATTTTTTTAAAGAGTTTTTTTTCAAATTTTTTTGAAGTTGAACCAAGTCCTACGGGTACTAATTTGTATATCTTTTCTAAAACTTTTTGTATGTGTTTTGAAATTTCCTTGTATGTAACTTCACTTTTTAATAGTCTAACGCCACAATTTATATCAAACCCCACACCTCCAGGGCTTATAATTTCTGAAAATGCCGCAACACCACCAATTGGAAATCCATATCCCCAATGTATGTCGGGCATTGCATATGCAGCTTTCACTATACTTGGTAAAGATGCAACATTTTTGAGTTGTTCAATAGCTTCAGATATTTCATTTAAACTATCTGTAAGTACAAAGGCATCGACTTTCATCTTTCCGCTCTTTTTTATCCTATACATATTTATCACCCCAAAGTTTTATTACTTCTCTTTCTAAAAAGAATTCATTAATTTCGTTTGTAATGAATTCTTTTATTATCTTTGCCGGTCTGTTTGATAAGATTAAGATTCTATCTGAAAGTGAAATAGCCTCTTTTATGTCGTGGGTTACAAGTATAGTGGTTATCTTTCTTTTTTTTATTTGTGCGTTAATATCATTTATCAACTTCCACTTTATATGTATATCAAGCGAAGAAAAAGGTTCATCTAAGAGTAGAATTTCTGGTTCTACAATTAGTGCGCGTGCGAGATTTATTCTTTGATTCATTCCACCACTTAACTTTGCCGGGTAGTAATCTTTGAATTGAAATAAATCAAGTGAAATTAGAACTTCCTTTATCTTTTGGTCATCTTTTCCCACAAATTTAAGATTTTCATATACCGTTTTCCAGGGAATTAACCTCGGTTCTTGAAATATGTATCCTATTTTTTTAAAGCTTTTTTTTACTTTTCCGCTGTATTTTTCAAGACCTGCTATAATCCTTAGTAGTGTGGTTTTACCACATCCCGAAGGACCTAAAAAGGTGATTTTTTCTCCTCTTTTAATTTTAAATTCGATGTTTTCTAAAACTTTTAGACTTCCAAAACTTTTATTTAGGTTTTCAATCTTTAATATCATATAATATCACCTTTTTAGTTAGGAATTTAATAGCTCTTTCGGTTGATATTCCAAGTATTACGGCTATTATAGTCAGAGCATAAACTTTTGGAATGTTTACATATTGTCTTGCCCATGATATTTGTACACCTATTCCTTCTTTTCCAGCAAGGTATTCTGAAACTATTATAACCTTCCATAAGTTACCAGAAACTACTTCAAGTGCGCTTAATAAAAATGGAATAACGGAGCCAAAGTATATATCTTTTATAATTTTTTTCTTTGAGACATTATATATTTGAGCCATTTCCAATAATTTTTTATCTGTGTTTCTCACACCGTGTGCAACTGAAAAAGTAACGTTAGGTATGAGGGATAACACGGTGATGATTATTGGTCCTGTAATACCAATTCCCCATATAAATATTACAAGCACTAACCAAGATATTATTGGTACAGATTGAGATATTGTAAATATAGGTCTTAGTAACTCAAAGCATTTTTCACATATCCCCATTACAAAACCGAATATAAATCCCAATAATAATGTAAAAAAAAGTGCAATAAATCCTTTTAATAGTGTAGAATATATGGAATTCCAAATGCTTTTAGAAAATATAAGTGTAATAAAAATCCTCCCTACTTCCAGTGGAGTAGGGAGTATTAAAGATGAATTTATAACCAAGGCTAAAAAATACCAAATAATCAAGAATAAAACAAGTCCATATGCAAATTTCATTTTAGATAAAATCCTTCGTCTGGAATTTTTGGTATCCCCTCTTTATAAAGGTTATGCATCGTTTCGAGAAATTTTGAGACTTCATCTTTGCAATCAGACACGTATTTAAATTGTGTTCTTTCAAGTGATTTTTTGAGAACGGGTTTTGGAATTGGTAAATACTTGCTTGTAATTTCAAGACTTTCATCTACATGAGTATTTGCGTATGAAACACTTTCTTTGAATATTTTCTCCACTTCAAGTATGGTATTTTTGTACTTTGAAATATCATCTATTACGAAAAGTCCTGCAATTGGAATACCAAGTTTTGAATTCGATATTTTATTCCATTCTTCTTGAAAATCTAAAACAATCTTTCCTTTGGACAGACACATTGTGACAAAAGGTTCAGGAAGAGCAGCAAAGCTTATTTTTCCAGAGTTAAATAGTGCAACGATTTCTTGTGGTGGAGCATATGCAAATTTTACATCTTTGTCGGGAGTAAGTCCTTCTTTTGTTAAGAGATACCTCAAAAGCACATCTACAGTTTGTCCTCGTCCGTGTGCAGAGTACACTGTTTTTCCTTTTAGAGATTTTAGACCTTTAAAATCTGTGTTTGATACAAGGTAAAATACCTTCCATTCGTGTACCCCAACTAGTTTTATGTCTATACCTTTGGTATAAAGGTTTGCTGCAGTGGTAATGGGTAATACGACAAATTTTGCGTACTTTGTGGCAACCTTTGCAATAACGTCATCTAGATTTTTCCAAAATTCAACCGTTAAGTCTACATTCCCAGTTACGTTTTTATTTAATATTGGTGCAACTGGAAATATAGTTGGACCAAATGGATTTAACAGTGTAAGTGGAAATTGGAGAACTGCAAGTAATAATAGAAAAACAATTAATTTTTTCATATTTATCACCTCCAATATAAATTATACCACAACAAAAAGGGACCTCCTACGAGGTCCCTCTCTGGAGCAGGCGGTGGGACTCGAACCCACACCCTCCTCCTTACCAAGGAGGCGCTCCACCTCTTGAAGCTACGCCTGCAACCAGAAATATTTTAACAAATTAGGTTTTAGTTGTCAATATTTTCAGAGTCTGTTTCAAAAATAGTAAGAGACTAATCCGAAATCAAAAAATAGATACAAAAATATAATAAAATACTTTTGAATTACCTTTGAATAACCTTTTCTAACAATA
>NZ_LNGA01000013.1:0-7301 GCF_018588215.1 Thermosipho sp. 1244 | reverse complement strand
TTTTTTTTTTTTAAATGTAATTAAAGCAAAAATACTTGAAATTTTAAAATGTTTCTTATTATTTTGCATAATTATTACGAATAATTTGATTTATTCTTTATAATATAATATCTAAAATAAGAAGGTTTTATTATTAACACTTCACAAACCATAAAAATGTGGTTTTATTTGTTAATTTTCCTATTTCTAACAAAAATATTTTTTCATTTTTTATTATAAAATTTAACTTTTACGACTCTTGTATTGCCATTTGTAACGAGGGCTGTAAAAAAAGGCATTGGTGGGATTGGTTATTTCCTTGGCTTTATGAGTAAGATAATTGAACAATAAACTTTAAATCATAAAACTTTAATACGTAAATATACATTATTCGTTAATATATTTTAAACGAATTAGAAATATTTTAAAATAAAAAGCATTTTGCAAATAATTATGGTTAAAAAAAAAAAACTTATAATTGAAATTTTTCGAGGTTGTTATATTTTCATGTGATTTATATAATAAATTGTAGAAGTGAAATAAATTAATAAGGAAGAGTGAAAATATGGAGTTCAAACTTATAAATCATTTTGGAAAATATCTTCTTTTTCTGCCAGAAAACTTATTACTACTTGAAATTGATGAAGAAATTAGTCATCAAATAAAAGATAACGATTTTTTACCACCAAATATAGTTAGTGTAGTTAAACCGTTTATAGATAATAAGATATGCAGCTTTAATAGTATTAATTTTAAACCACAGTTATTAGTGTTAACAGTTTCACATATGTGTAATCTTAAATGCGTTTATTGCTATGCAGAAGAAGGAACTTATCATTCTAAAGGTTTAATGAATCTGGAAACAGCTAAGAAAGCTATAGAAATGTTTTATGAAAAAGGGCAATCAAACGTTGGAATCTCTTTTTTGGGAGGAGAACTACTCATTAATTTTAGTGTTATCAAGAGAGTTGTAAATTTTGCAAACAGTTATTTAGGAAAAATATTAGATTTGCTATAACGACGAATGGCACTATCATTACACCGGAAATAGCTACGTTTTTTAGAAAAAATAACTTTTCAATTACATTAAGTCTGGATGGAAACCAAAAATTGAACGATAAATTGAGACTAAAAAAGAACAAGAAAGGAACCTATGAAGATATTATAAAAGCAATTGAAATTTTACATTCATCATATAAAAACGACATGTTTAAAAAAATATTGCTTCGGGCCACTTTAACATCAAAAAATGATGATTTTACTAACTTAATGGAGTTTTTTTCTACGTTAACAATTCCATTTACTGTTTTCTTAGTTTCAACAAATGATAATAAATTAAAACCGAGAATAGATGAACTGTTAAATAGCATAGATATTTATACAGATAAAATGATAAAACTTTTAAAAGAAAGAAATTTTGATAAATTTCAAAAAGAGTTACCAAATATAATCTGGATGTTTTTAAAAATTTTACATACTAGGCAAAAAAGGTATTACCCATGTGGAGCAGGTAGAAAAGTTGTAGTAGTGAATCCTAAAGGAGACGTTTATGTTTGTCATAGGTTTGATGGAACTTTTACTGGCAAAGTTGGGAACGTGTTAAAAGACAATAAAATAAAGATTTTTAAAATTATTGAAGAAACAATCATGGAAAAAATTAAAAAGGTAGATATTTTAAAAGAATGTCAAAGTTGCTTTGCAAGATATATTTGTGGAGGTCAATGTTATTACGAATCTGGAATAATTGATAAAAAGAATTATAAATTAAACAAAGATTATTGTAGGTTTGTTCGAAAACTTGTTGAAACATCTATTGCCTTATACTCATACATTCCCGAAAAGCTGAAAAAAATTCTAATTCAAAGGAGAAGATAATTTATGAAAAATATAAAAAAATGGATTTCAATCTTATTATTACTATTTGCTATGATAAGTTTTAATCAACAATTATTTTCTCCTGAAGAATTACAAAAAGATTTTGAAATTTATATAAACTACATACTAAAATCAGGGATTGATCCATTTGAATTTGTATCTCAGGAAAAGTTTTATTCAGAAGTTAACAGAATAAAGGGACAACTTAACAAGCCTATGACAAAAGGCGAGTTTTTTAAAACTATCGCTCCTATAATACATCTTTTTAGCGATGGACATTATGGGGTATTTTTCAATATTACACCAGATACATTAGTAATGCCATTTGAACCAGTGGTGGTAGGTAATAGATTATTTGTTAAAAATTCACTTGTGACTGAGTTAGAAAACAAGGCAGAGATTTTGAAAATTGATGATAGGAACGTAGAAGAAATAATTAATGATTTGAAACTGTTTTTACCGAAAATTTCCTCAGATGTACTTTTCAAACATTTGGAGGATTTAATTAAACTCTTTCCAGAAATTGAAGATCAAAATAATTTCAAAGTGTTGATAAAAACTAATGATATAAAAAAAGTAATAAAAGTAAATGCCATTAAATTTGAAGAGGCAATTAAAAAGAAAAAAGAATTATATCCAGAGGAATGGAAAAAAAGAAAATTATCGTTTGAAAGAAGAAGAGATATTGGAATATTAAAAATAAGTACGTTTATGTATAGTTATAGATGGTTAACATATTACAAAGAATTTTTGAACAAAACATTCAGTGAAAATAAAGACTTATCAGATTTAATAATAGATTTAAGAGGAAATTCTGGGGGATTTTTAGACAATGTGTGGGAGCTTTTCAAATATTTAACCCAAAATCCTTTACAAATATACTTAGTAGGGTACACCTGCAAGAATATACCGCTAAGCAACGGAAAAATAAAAAGGACCTTAGAAAAATACGAATTAAATCCAAAAATACTTCCTGCAAGACACAATTTCAACGGAAAGATATGGCTTCTTGTAAATAATAGAATGTTTTCAGCAGCAGTTGTAGCTACATACTTTTTTAAAAAGCTAAACGTAGGAAAAATAATAGGCAAAAGACCAAGGGAACCTGTTAATACTCTTAGTGCTGCACTGGGAAAATATATTTTACCAAATACGAAAATATTAGTACTTATACCAGGTGGATATTACAAAGTTACAGACAATCCAAAAATAGAGGTAGATTATGAAAAAGAATTAACTGAAGAGGAAGAAATAGGTTATTTGCTTGGAGAAAATGATGTAATGTTAGATTATGCTTTTGAAATTATAAATAAAAACACAAAAGGAGGAGGGGAAAAATGATGAAAGTAAAAATACTAAATCCCATAATACCACCAGAAGATTTGGAAACGAAAAATGGCTGTGAAATGATTGCACAATTATGCGAAGGAGGAAGTGGACCATGTGGGCCAGCACCCGGTGGGTGTTTCTTTGATTTACCTATTGAATGTACTTGGGACAACCCAAATGTTCCTTAGTATCTTTTATAAATCAGGACTTACAACTATGTTATATTTATATTATTACTAATCAATTTACACAAGGAGTTTATTTTCATTTGGTAAAATCAAAAAATAGTTTATAAAATGTATCCGCTATTAAATAATAATGTAAGTAAGATGATAAATATAAAAATAGTTGTTTTTAATATTTTTTTGATATTTTACAATTCAATTATTTTTAACTAATAAGTTGAGCTTGAATGATTTGTTTATACTTTGAGCATTTATTAAGTAGTTCCTCATGAGTTCCATCACATATAAATTGTCCATTTTCTATGATAAATATTTTCCCTGCTTTTTTAATTGTGGATAATCTATGGGAAACAATTACTATTGTCATATCAAGTTTGAAAAGATTTTCAAATATTTCTTCTTCAGTTTTAGAATCTATTCCAGATGTTGCTTCATCAAGTACAAGAACTTGTGGTTTTCTAATTATTGCCCTTGCTATCGCTATTCTTTGTCTTTGACCATCTGATAACTTTTTCCCACGTTCTCCAATCAATGTTTTATATCCATTTTCAAGTTCATTTACAAACTTATCCACGCGTGCTATTTTCACTGCTTTTATGAACTCCTCTTCACTAAAATTACCATCAAGTATTATATTCTCTTTTACACTCATGTTAAAAAGAAAATCGTTTTGTTTTACTACTATAATATTCTTTCTGAGAGATTCAAGTGTATACCTTTTTATATCTTTTTTATTTATTAATATACTCCCATTAGTTGGTTCATAAAATCTTGTCATAAGACTTAACATTGTACTTTTTCCACTACCACTTAAACCAGCAATGGCAACTCGTTCACCCGATGTTACTTTAAAATTTAATTTTTTTAACACATAATTGCTGTTATATGAGAAGTCAACTCCTTTAAATTCGATCTCATCTACATTTTTAATTGTTTCTTTTCCGCTTGTTTCTTCTTTCATTTCGTATACTTCTTTTATTCTTTTAAAAACTGGTGTTGAACTTTGAAGTGAAACAAAGAAGTGACTTAAAACTCTTATTGGTTCATAAATCCAGTTCATGAAACTATAAAAACCTACCAAAGTACCAAGAGTTATATTTCCTTTCATAACTAGATATCCACCAAAACTTAATACTATTATTGGACATATATCTTTTATAAACACTAAAAAATCTTCTATTGATTGCATAAACAAATTATATTTATTACTTATTTTTACCCAATCGTTTATTTTCTCTTTTAAGCTGCTTACAAAATAATCAAATTTACCAAAGCGTTTTATGGTTAATGCTCCTTCTATTCTTTCACGTATTCCTTCTATAACCTCACTATTCTTTTCGCGTTCCAACTTAGAAAAATTTTTTAAAAGCCTGTTAAAACTATTGATAGATAGGTTATAAAAAGGTATAGTTGCAAATACAACTATTGCAAGTTGCCAGCTCAAATAAATAAGTATTCCACTAAAAACAACCAGTGATATGACATTTAAAACAATACCTGGCATAGCTGTACTTACTACCTGAGAAAAAACAGGAATATCTGAAGTTGCTCTTGAAAGTATATCACCTGTATTATTTCCAGAGATAGTTCGAACTGGTAAGCGAAGAATTTTTTTAACAAAACTTGTTTGTTCATCTCTAACTATTAGATTTTCACATTTTCTAAAATTATAATTCACAATAACTGAAAGAAATCTCTCCGCTCCTTTTACAAAAATGAATAATAATACAAATAATGGAAGTTTTGAAAAATACGCATTTTGGATTATATTATCAAACAAAAATCTGACAAGAAACGGACTAATTGAACCAACAATAAGTAAAATCGGAGCTAATATAAAAATAGTTTTTTGATAACTTACATACTTCTTTGTGTAATCTAAAAGTTCTTTCACTTCTTTATTTGATAAAATCGAAAAAAGTTTCATTGTATTCCTCCTTATTTTTTAATTTTCTATCATTCTGTTGATATTGAGTAATACATTTTGTTGTTAATTTATACTTAAAAATAAACGTTCAGTCAACGTTTTTACAATTTCACAGTTATTATGTGGAATAGATGCATCGGATGATTTTTCAAAATAATATTGCTTAAAAACGCAACCTTCACAAAAAAAAGTTAAAAAACACTCTTTGCAATTTTTGTCAAGAAGTTTTGAGTTTAAAATTTTATATTTACTTTCCATTTTTTTTAGATTTTCTTTTATTGTTTTTATTGGAGCTTGAATACTACCAAAAGCAAATTTGGAATCTCCAACAACTAATTGACAAGGATATATATCGCCAGAAGCTGATATAGCAACACTGGATATTCCAGCATTACAATAATATTCTGTAGGTTTGGAATTGATCAAAATACTTATATATTCTTTCAGTTTATATTCCAAATCATAAGGTCTTTCTAATATTTTTTCTATTTCCTTTAAAGTATTATCATTTTCTATAATTAAATTCTCATCGCAGCTCATTACAGGTCTAATTAAAATATCTTCAATATCAAATTCATTCTTAAAAAATTCTTTTAAATCTTCGTGACTAATTCCAAATATTAAATGTTGCTTTGTATAAGTAACTTCTATTGCTTTTGGTTGATTTATTTCTTTTAAAATATTAAGATTTTCAACTATCCTATCATATGATGGTAATCCTTTTTTAAAAGGTCGTAATAGATTCTGTATCTTTTTTGGACCATCAAAGCTCACAATTATTTCATAATTAAAATGATTATTTTTCTTAAGTAATAATATCAATTTCTCAACTACTTTTTTTGAAACTCCCAGCCCAGTTATTATATTAATTTTCGGCATATAAATTATTTGTTGTCTCATTATTTTTTTATTTAAAATTTCGATTGTCTTACATATTCCTTCTATGTTTACTAATGGTTCTCCACCAAAAAATTGAATAGTTTCAATTTTGTCATAGAGTGAATAAAATACGTTAATCGATTTTTCTAAAATATCCAAACTCATTATTTCTGATTTTCCATATGTTCCTCCTTTCCCATAACAATAAACACATTCTAGCGGACATTCTTGCGCAATAAAAAGTGCTAATCTTTCTAATTTTTTTGTTTTTTTATCTTTTTGACTGTTATATTGAACAAGCTTTTTAATTTCTTCAATTGTATTTTTTAAATCTTTCAGCTCAAAATCCTTTTTTTTAAATTTTTCTCTTAGTTGTGCTTCATTTTTGTTTAAGAGTTCTTTGAAAAATTGAAAATTTTGTTTATCTAGAACATATAATGTTAGAGTAGGTTTATGTAATAATAAACCTTTATCATTTTTACGATAAAAAAGCTTAAAATTACTTTTTATGTTTTCCAAATGTTTAAAAATGAATTCAAGCTCTTTCATTATTTCACCCCTATATATTGGCTAAAATTCTGAATAAAAGTAGTCCCTCACAAATTTTAAGAATTACTATTTATAAACGTCCTCCACCTTGTTTAATAAGGTGGAGGACAATTTTAAAGTTATGGTGTTAGTTTTCCTTCTTTACAACTACCACAAAGAAAATAACCCGTACATCCTGCATTCAAAACTTTATCAAAATTTTTTGAAGAAATAACAACTTTTTTCATGTTATCCCCTCCTTTTCTTTTAAGATAATCCCGGCCCGGGATTCATGATGTATTTTAAATTATATTATTAGTTGTTATAAAATCTTTGTTTTACTATAGTAAACGGATCACATATAAACTTTCCATTAAGATTTCTAATTTTGTGCTTTTCAAGCTGTATAGGTAAGTACACATTATACTCGGGTAAATCAACGACGTAATATGACTTAAATTTTGTAAAATTTGTACTTTTATATGTAATTTTAAGATTTTTATCCAAAAAAACAAAAGATGCATCTTTGAAAATTTCATTCATAATATATCGTTCCTTTTGATATTTTTTTCACTAAAGAAAAATATTTTTTTAAACAA